>NZ_ABOX02000045.1 GCF_000172555.1 Pedosphaera parvula Ellin514 | reverse complement strand
ATGATGCGCTCTCTGCGGAATAAAAGGTATCGCGCGCCATTCCTTGTGCGAGCAATCCATAGAAGGTCACCAATGCCCGCTCTGGTTCATCTTTGCGTAAGACAGTCAATCCATACCGCATTCCATAAACCAGGTTGTTGTTGTCCGGTCCTTCCCACCACGTTGGCCACGACCTTCCGTGTGTCAATCCCATGACCAGTCCACCGTGCTGCTGCAGGTAAGTCATGTAATTACGCTCAAGTGGTGAATCAATTCCGAACACGTGTGAGCCTAAAATGTAGTTCGCCATGAGATTCCAGTAGCCGCCAATCTTCGTCGCCGGGATGAAATCATAAGCCTCTTCCTGTCCGTAAAGAGCGAGGGGAACGAAAGGCGGCTGAACGTCCTTGCGTTCGCTGAGTTCAACAGCTTTCAAAATATTCTTCCTGAATTCAGCCGCTGTTTGGAAAACTCTTTCTGCTTGTTCCTTCTCTCCCATTTCGGCCAGCACCGCCGCTGTGTCACGCATTGCCCGCCAGCCGTTCGCAGTCGAGTTCAACGAAAACACATTCGTTGGAATATCACCGCAATACTGCTCCTTTGGATACAAGCCATTGGTGCCCGTACGATTATCCATCAGCCGCATTAGTTCCTTTTCCCAGCGCGGGCGAAGCGACTTCACAAACTCCGCATCCCGCGTTTGCCAATAGAAACGGCAAATGTCCTCGAGCTTGTGGCCAGCTTGATGATACTCCAATCCCTTCCGCGTGAAATCGAGCAGTGGCAGCAGGAATCGCCTTACATCCTCCTCGTAACCATACTGATTGAAGGCGGTCGCTGTATCACTCCCTTCACCCTCATATAGTTTATCGTATTGGTTGCCCGCGCTGTAATGAATCCGATTCCCATTCACCAATCCAAAATTCTGCAGCACACACGAGCGCCAGGCATTGTTCACGGTGGGTTCGGGAATCTCCATCCCAATCCCGCACCTCAAAATATTCTTCCAGGCCGCCGCACACTTCGTCCGTTCCTTTTCGTAACCACCATTGGCCAATGGCGACGCAACAGTCTGGTTCACCGGCTGTGTCGCAATCGCAACGATTGCCGTGCCGTCCTTCTTGAAATTTGCCACGAGCATCCCTCCGCGGCCAGCATGCCACTTCCAATGCTCGTCATACCAAATCACGACTTCGCCCTTGTCATTCAATAGCCTGCCGTTGTCGTCCTTGAGCGGATCTTTCGTTTCGGGGCAAAGGCTGATGACTCCCGGCTTATCCATCCCGTCTTTGCCCTTGGCAAAACTGAATCTCACCAGCGCCACCGCGTTGCTGCCTAGCTCCGGCGTGACACTCGCAAAAACCTCCTCCCCAAACGTACCTGTGCCATGCTCATACTTGAGTTGATAGATCGGCAAATAACCTTCTTCGAGCTGCGGCCCATCAACATGCTGAAAATACTCGCCAAACAGCAGTTCCTGCGTTCCTACGCGAAAACGAACTGGAATGCCCGGTTCATTCCATGACGCGGTGTTCCCTTTGATATTTATGCCACTGCCGTTCGAAATTAGCCGCCCTTTGCGACGGCTGTTGGGAGCGGCGAGAAGCAATGGATAATACCGGAAATCCGAACTGACATAGCGCACGGGCGGCAACAAGTCCTTGAAGAATTCATAGCTCGGCCCATTCGGCTGCCGCATCGCCTCGTTTCCCCAGAGATCTTCCTTGGACCTCAATACTTCCTCCAACGAAATCGCCGATTGAGCAGCGGACGTTGAAGGTATTTTCTTCGTGTCGGCAGATTTTACGGATGTTACGAGGCTGAGCAGGCCGATGGCATAGCAGGTTGCTTGTATCCTTCTTCCAATGCTGCCGTCAAAACGAAAACATTTCATCATACTTTTCAGTTATGATTTCTTAACCGTAAATCGCAAATTAGTTTTGCCTTTAAGCGCCGTAATGTCCACGGTGCCCTCCTTGTCAACCATTAACGTTTGCGCTCCTGCCTGCGCGGAAATTACGGTCCAACCTTCCGGCACACGAATGCGCAACAACGTTTGCCGCGGGGCCTGCCGTTGTGGCAGATCTACCTCCGCAAGGACTTCGCCCTGGCTCAGCTTCGACTGCACATGCACCGATACGGGCCCAAAAGCTGTTGGAGCGCGCTCAACTTTGATCTCCTTGCCATCCTCCAACCAATGCTTCGAGGTCGCAAAGAGCAGTCGTAATGTCTCCGGCTCACCATCTTCATCCAAGTCCCAATCCTGCACCAGCATGCGACGAAATGTTTGCAACCAAAAGGCATTCCCCGCGCTGTTCGGCGGGCAATAATACTGACGGCCCCATTCATCAACCGGTTCGATGGAGCAGCCTTCGCCGCACGTGAAAGTGTCGCGACTCAACCCGGCCGCCAGCATCCCATAGAAACTTACCAGCGCCCGTTCGGGTTCATCCCGGCGCAGCACGGTTCGCACATAGCGCAATCCATAAAGAGGATTCATATTCGCCGTGCTCACCCAAAAGCTCGGCGCGGGACGCGAACGCACCAACCCCATGAACAATCCGCCATGTTGCTGCATGTATTGCACCATGTCGGTTTCGAGTTCGGAATTTTGTCCAAAAACTTCCGATCCGACGAACGTGTTTGCCATCAAACTCCAGTAACTTCCCATCCTGCTCCCGGGAATGAAATCATAAGGCTGCTCTTCGCCCATCAATGCATTCGGAATAAACATCGGGCGCTGCTTCTTATCCACGCTCTTCTCCACCGCGTCCATGATGTCCTTGTGGAAGTCTGCCGCCAGCTTGCGTAAATTCGCCGCCTGCTTCTTGTCACCCAAGGCTTCATACAACGCCGCCGTGTCTCGCAACGCCCGCCAGCCTTTCGCGTTCGAATTCATTGAAATCACCGGCGTCGGAATGTCGCCACAATATTGTTCGCGCGGATACAATCCATTCTTGGCGCGTCCCCCGGCAAGTCGGTCCACTTCCTTTTGCCACTTCGGACGCAGCGAGTTCACGAACTCCGCATCCCGCGTCTGCCAATAATAACGGCAAACATCATCCAGCTTGTGACCGGCCTGGTGAAATTCCAATCCTTTGCGCGTGAAATCGAGCAGGGGAACAATCAGGCGTTTCATGTCGCTTTCATAACCCCAGAGCATCATCGCCAGCGCCGCCTCGCTCCCTTCCTGCTCATAAAGTTGATCGTACTGATTCCCCGCACTGTAATGCATCCGGTCTCCTTTGATCAGTGAAAAGTTCGCTATAATAAGCGAACGCCACGCGTCGTTCACATAGGGCTCCGGTACCTCCACGTTCATTCCTACTGCCAAAATGTTCTGCCAGGTCTCCACGCATTTGCTGCGTTGCGCATCATATCCCTTGCCCGCAATCGGCGATGCCACCGCCGCCAGCATCGGCACTGTCGCTACCGCCACAACCGCCTTCTCCTTATCCTGAAGTATTGCCACGAGAGCATGACGTGGTGCTTCCCATTTCCAATGGCTGTCGAACCAGACCAACACCTGGCCTTTGTCATCGAGCAAATGATCCATCTCCGCCTTTACCGCTTCGCGCGTATCAATCCGCAACACCATTCGGCCTTTCCCGCCTTTTCCACTCTCTCCAGCGGCAAAGGTGAACTGTGTCAGGCAAACTGCATCGCCTGCATACACCGGGTCCGTGCTTGCAAAGGTCTCCTGATTGTAACGACCGTCACCATGTTTGTAGGTCATCTCCACAATCGGCAGATAACCTTCCGCATACTTCGGCCCCTCCAATCGATTGAGAAAATCACCATACGCGGCTTCATCATTCCCCACGCGGAAAAGCACCGGCGTCCCAATTTCATTCCAACTCCGCGTATTCGCCCTCACGTTGATGCCGCTCCCATTTGAAATCAGCCGCGCCTTCTTTGTCGCATTCGGTGCACTCAACACAATCGGGTAATGCTTGAAATCTGTATTCACATAATGAAGCGATGGGATCAACTTCGCGAAAAACTCGTAGCTCGGCCCATTAGGCTGCGCCATCGCCGCGTCACCATAAACATCTGTCCTCGACGTAATCGCCTCGTTGAGCCCAGGCAATTTCTCCGATTCCGCCCCCATCCCGTTGAGGCAAAAAAGTGGAAGCAGCAGGGAAGATAGAACCGGGGCCGTAACATTCATTCGCAAAGTTCTCATGTGAACCAAACTACTTTGCGCTCCCATCCCATGGAGTAAAGAAAAACCTGCCTTAAATGATGAGTATCATACCCATCAAACTTGGAGATTCTGGTTGGCAGTAAAATAAAATCCACATCATCTAAACTTACTGGCAAATGCCAGAAAATGCCGTGGTACTACAATTAACAAAATCAGAAGCCTTGGTTTGGTTGAATTCCTTTCACGATTTTCCGATGCGGAAACCCTCGCTATTCATGACCAGGCCGAGGAGCGAGTGCTGTGAAATCTTTGTGTAGACTTGAAAGGGCAATTGGTGGAACTGCTCGAAGCGGATTATGCCGAAAAGCTCAACGAAGCCAGAAATCAAGTCCGCGACAAGGAATAATTCTTTCCTCGTAAAGAGCAGGAATTTGCCCGCATGGCGGTTATTGGTTTTCCTCTATCATGAGGAGGTTGGAGAAGACTAGCTTTTAACAACTTACAGCCACAGTGGAAATCATTGGGTTTGCAACCTTAACGGGCTTTGGGGCCTTAAGTTTTTTTGCGCTTTCGTTGTCGCTAACATAGGCACAAACGTGTCTATATATACCATGTTCATGTAATTGAACGCGCCCTCCCGTGGTATTACCATGCTCGCTTCAGCAACTCCCGAATTGGCCATTACTTTGACGCGTTGAAACCCCAAAAACAAAACAACACCATGAAAATACCTATCACGAAACTAATGCTGGGGGTCGGCGCCCTGGCCACCGTCACCGCAATCCAGGCACAGCCGGACTATGCTCCGGCCATCTGGCGTCCAGCGTACCCTGGCCATTGGTACACCTCCGGCAATGGACATAAGTTCCTCGTCATCCATGACATGGAAGGATATTATGCTTCCACAATTTCCTACTTTCAGCAATCCGGCACGCAAGCCAGTATTAATTATTGCGTCAATGGACTTAAGGATAACTCCAGTGACTATCCCGCCGGTGAGATCACTCAAATGGTTCGTGAAGCTAATTATGCCTGGCACGTGCGCTGTTGGAACACCTGGATGGCGGGCACTGAACACGAGGGGTTTGTCAGCAATCCTGCCTGGTATACCGAGACCATGTATCAAGCTTCCGCCGGATTGCAGCGACATATGGCCAGTGCCTATGGCATTGCCATCGATCGCCACCATATCGTCGGACATAATGAATGGCAGAATTCTAGCTGGACCAGTTGGATGGCCTCCAATTGGCCGCAGATTGATACCACCTGCAATACCCACACCGACCCCGGCATTTACTGGGATTGGACCCATTTCATGGACTTGATTAGCAGCTCAGCCAATACCCATGCCAGTCCAACGCTGGGCATCAACTCGGACGGCCGTGAGGAGATTTTTCTCGTCAACAAATCGGGCGCATTGGTGCACAACTACCAGAACACCATTAATGGAAGTTGGGCAGGCTTCTCCAGCCTGGGCTCCGGTTTCGCTTCAACCTGCCAGCCCAAGGTATTGCGGAACAAGGACGGCAGTCTTGAAGTCTTCGCCATCAATAATAGCGGGCAACTGGCCCACGCTTCTGAACAAACCGCTGGCAGCAGCACCAGTTGGAGTGCCTTCTCCACCTTCAGCAGTTCCTTGACTCAACAAGTCAAAGTCGGTGGCGGCACCAACGCCAATGGCACTCTGGATATTTTTGTCATCGGCACCGATAGCACTCTCTACGAGATGCACCAGACCACCCCGGGCGGCAGTTGGAGCAGTTGGACCTCCCTGAGCGGCGTCTGGTCAGAGAATTGTGACATTGCCAATGGCAACGATTTGGATGGTCGTCAGGAAGTGCTCCTGATCGACAATACGGGAGCAGTGAATACTTTCTATCAAACTGCAGTGAATGGCAGCTTTTCCAGCTCCAGTGCCAGCCTGGGTGGCAGCTTTCCGCAGAATGCCCGCCTGGCAATGGCCCGAAATTCTGATGGCCGGTTGGAGGCGTTTGTCGTCGGCAGCGGTGGTGCAGTTCATCATGCTTCCCAAACCGGTCCCAATAGCAGTTGGTCCGGTTGGACAAGCCTGGGCGGCACTGGCGAAGCCGATACGCAACCCGTGGTCGGAGCCAACAAGAATGGTGCGCTGGAACTGCTAATCGTGGGCAGCACCGGCAGCGTTTACCATAATCACCAGACCGCCCCCACCACGTGGGGTAGCTGGGTGAGCATCGGCGGCACCTTCGTCAAAGATGTTCGTCCCGCCTTGGGCATAAACCAGGACGGACGCCTGGAGGCTTTCGCGGTTGGCTCCGGCAGTGATATGTTGCGCAATGCCGAGACCTCGGCCAATAGCACCACCTGGGCCTCCTGGACCAGCATTGGTGGCAGTTTTAATTAATTCATAGAGCATACAGCAGAAGTGGGGGCGGGAGATTATCTCCCGCCTCTTTTTGTACCTTCGGGAAACTTTCTTCATTTGTTGTTTTTCGAAAGTTCTCTTTCCCTACTTGGTTTTTCTCTTCTCTTTTCCAATTTGTCCCCATGGCAGTAACCAGTTGTAAGGACTATTTTTTACCGGCAGAAAGTGTAAGTAAACCTGGGACACATGAGGAATCGCAGCGCAGTTCATCCGCCCATGGCGGCTGGAGATGATTCAAAGCCGGGGGCGGCAACGGATGGCAGCCATCGCCCCAAACCATCCACGCGATTGCGGCGTTGGAGAATTTTCCTGCTTATTCTCATTCTCATTCTCATTTTAGGTGTCGGTCGCGCTTTCCTGCCTTCGATTGTCAGGGACTACGTCAATCGCACCCTGGATCGCAATCCGCTCTACTCGGGTCGCATCGGCGATGTGCAAATTCACCTGCTGCGAGGTGCTTATTCCATTCAGGACATTCGTTTGAGCAAGACGACCGGCAACATTCCGGTCCCGCTCTTTGCCGCGAAGCGCGTTGAATTCGCCCTGCAATGGAACGCTCTCGTTCATCGCCGCATTGTCGGTCGCGTTCTCATGGAAGAACCGGAGTTGAATTTTGTGGATGCTCCCGATGAGGGCGAATCTCAATCTGGGGCCGGTGGGCCCTGGTTACAGCTGATTCGCGATCTGTTTCCCTTCACCATCAATCGTGCGGTCATTCAAAACGGTTCGGCCCACTTTCGCGCTTACCAAAAGAAAGAACCGGTCGACGTTTACCTTTCCCAGTTGGATGCCACCATCGACAATCTCGGAAACATCCATAATCAAACCACGCCATTGGTATCAACCATCCAGGCAAATGCCTTGGTCATGGATCAGGCTAAATTGGAACTGAAAATGACCCTCGATCCTTTTTCTTACAAGCCGACCTTTCACCTCGTGCTGCGCCTGATGAATTTGGATGTGGTCAAGATCAACAACCTCGCGCTCGCCTACGGTAAATTTGATTTTAAACGCGGATGGTTCGACCTGGTGGTCGAGGCGGACTCCAAGGAAGGCCAACTCCACGGGTACGTGAAACCCCTCTTTCGCGATTTGAAAGTATTCAGCCTCACCCATGATTTGAAGGAGGATAACGTGCTCCAGTTCTTCTGGCAGGCGTTGGTCGGAGTCGTGACCACCGTATTTAAAAACCAGCCACATGATCAATTCGGCACGCTTATTCCTTTTAGTGCCGAGGCCAGTGGCAGAAGTTCCACCGATATTCTGGCCACTCTTGGCAACCTGCTGCGCAATGCCTTTGTGCGCGCCTATCTGCCGAAACTGGAAGGTGGCCAGGAAGAATATGACGGGCTGCAGTTCGGACCGCCCGATTTGACCGATCCCATATCAGCCGGAGATCCACCGTGACCATTACAGTGCCAACCTTAAACTAACTACTTTATGAAAAATACGTTGTATCCAATTACGATTTGGGGACGGTGCTCATCATTGGGAATGATTCTCGCCGCCCTTGCCACGATGTTTGGTTGTCATAGCACCCCTGAGAAACAGAACACCTCCTTCTTCACCTCCGGCAGTCGTGAGGCAGATCAGCGCGCCAGCCAACGAATGGCCAGAGATGAACAGATCACCGGTTCCGGTGAAGGCGCTGGGGAAAAGAAAGTCAAAAAGGCGGAGAAGAAAGAAGATGCTTCGACTGGTGCCACCACCAACAAGGCCGCGCAAGCAGAGGGAAAGCTGGCCCTCTTTGACCGCCTCGGTGGCGAGAAAGGAATCACCGCCATCGTGGAGGATGCGACGCCTCGCATACTGCAGGATCCCCGTGTGAACTTTGTGCGTAACGATGTCAAACGCGGGGGATTTTCGTTTCATCGCGATCAGGCTGTCACTTGGCAGGCCACGTCGGAGAACATTACCATGCTCAAGAAACATCTCGTTCAATTCATCTCGCTCGCGTCCGGAGGACCGTCGAAATATGAAGGCAAAGGCATGAAATCGGTCCATGCTGGCATGAATATCTCCAACCCCGAATTCGATGCAGCAGTCGGGGACATTAAGGCCTCGCTCGACAAGTTGCAGATTCCCAATACGGAGCAGAAGGAACTTCTCGCCATCGTAGAAAGCACCCGCCCGGAAATCGTCACGGTCAGATAGCGCTCTCCTAGGAAATATCCCCGCCACTACTTTTCAAATAACCCAGAACATCTGGACCTGCCCGGTTGTTGATTATGAGCTACCGTTCCAGTCGCGTTGAACTCCAGAGTGCACATGACATGTTCATGTAATTGAAGGTGGATTCCTCCCTCCGTAAGATTACGGAACAGATTACTCCCGCAAAACAGCCGTATTTTTTGCTCAATCGAACGCCCTATAAAACTAACAAAATGAAAACCTCATCTTTGAAATTGATGCTTGGGATTGGAGCCTTGACCACGGCCACTGCAGCACTGGCACAGCCTGATTATGGCCCCGCCATTTGGCATCAGGCATATGCCGGTCACTGGTACACCTCGGGCCACGGCCACCAGTTTTTAGTCATTCATGACATGGAAGGTTATTATCTTTCCACCATTTCATACATCCAGGGCGGTGGCGGCCCGGAAAAAGTGAGTATCAATTATTGCGTCAACGGAATAAAAGACAACTCATCAGACTCGCCTGCCGGTGAGATCACCCAAATGGTTCGTGAAGCCAATTATGCCTGGCACGTCGGCTGTTGGAATACCTGGATGGCGGGCACCGAGCACGAAGGTTTCGCCAACAATCCTGCCTGGTATAGCGAGGCGATGTATCAAGCCTCCGCCGGACTGCAGCGTCATATGGCCAGTGCTTATGGAATCCCCATTGATCGCAACCATATTATTGCACACGGCGAATGGCAGAATGCCAGTTGGAAAACCTGGATGGCTGCCAACTATCCCTCGATTGATACCACGTGCAACTCCCACACGGATCCCGGCATTTACTGGGATTGGACCCATTTCATGGATCTGGTCAGCAGCACCACCAACTCGCATGTGAATCCAGCTCTTGGGATCAACTCGGATGGTCGCCAGGAAATTTTTGTCGTCAACAAATCTGGCGCACTGACACATAGCTACCAAACCACAATCAACGGAACCTGGTCGGGTTTCGTCAGTTTGGGCGGCAGCTACGCACAAAACTGCCAGCCCAAGGTATTGCGGAATAATGACGGCAGGCTTGAAGTCTTCGCCATCAATAGCAGTGGCCAGTTGAGTCACGCCTCCGAACAAACTGCTGGCAGCAGCACCAGTTGGAGTGCCTTCTCCACCTTCAGCAGCTCATTGACTCAGCAAGTCAAGGTGGGCGGCGGCGTCAACGCCGATGGCACTCTGGCCGTCTTTGTGGTCGGCACGGATAGCACTCTCTACGAGATGCACCAGACCACCCCGGGCGGCAGTTGGAGCAGTTGGACGGGTCTGAGCGGCACGTGGTCGGAAGATTGTGATATCGCCAACGGCAATGACCTCGATGGTCGCCAGGAAGTGCTCCTGATCGACAAGACGGGCCATGTGAATACGTTTTATCAAACTGCGGTCAATGGCAGTTTCTCCAGCTCCAGTGCCAGCTTGGGCGGCACTTTTGCCCAGAACGCCCGCATGTCCATGGCCCGCAATTCCGATGGTCGACTGGAAGCCTTTGTTATTGGCAGTGGTGGCGCGCTCTACCATGCCTACCAAACCGCTGCTAATGGCAGTTGGTCCAGTTGGACGAGTCTCGGTGGCACCGGCGAAGCTGATACCCAACCTGTTGCCCGAGCCAATCAGAACGGTTCGTTGGAAGTAATCATCGTGGGCAGCACGGGCGGCGTCTTCCACAATCACCAAACCGGCACCAGCACCTGGGCGGGCTGGGTGAGCATCGGTGGCACTTTCGCTAAAAATGTTCGTCCCGCCTTGGGAATAAACCAGGATGGCCGCCTCGAAGCCTATTTGGTTGGCTCGGGAAGCGATATGTTGCGCAATGCCGAGACCTCAGCCAACAGCACCACATGGGCCTCCTGGACCAGCATCGGCGGCAGTTTCAATTAGCACCTGAAATCCTTTCCAGTCGGGCTGAATTTTCATGCGGCCCGTCGGGAGAGAGTCCATTGAAATTAGGTTTACCCGAGACAGTTGCGTCTGCTCGAAAAGGACGCGGCTGTTTCGGGTTTTCTTGTACAAGTTGTTCAAGGTTCTTGCCTGAGTCACGATTGGCTCGACAACTCGCCTCACCCGTCTTATTTTTTGGCCTCTCAGCAAGGTGCATTATCAACATTATTAGCAGTCTTGTTGGAACAGCTAATTATGGATCTATCAGAAGTAAACAAACAGGTTGTTGCGAACTATGCCGAGGCTTTCAACGCGGGCGATTACGACGCCCTGCAAAGAATATTCGCTCCTGACGCCGTGATTCAAGGCGTTCTGGGAAAAGGCGATCTGGGAAAAGGCGGTCTGGCTACCGTCATCCCTATTTGGAAGGACCTGCGGTCAGCTTTTGGGATAGTCCTGACCGTGGAATCAATGATCGCCGAGGGTGAATACGTTGCGGTGCGTTACCTCGAGCGTGGAAAATTTGTAGGTCCATTTCGCGGAAATCAACCGACCGGCAAATCCTATGAATTGGGCGCAATGGAACGGTTTATCGTTCGCGACGGCAAAATCCAGCAACGCTGGGGCGCCAGAGATTCGGCAGCGCAGGCACGCCAAATCGGTCTGCCACTTTCATGGGACTGAAATCATTAGAGGAACTCCACGATATGCCCAACCAGCCTCTAGACGTTCAGTCTCAATATACCCGCCGCATAAATGATGCACAGGCAGCACGCGCAAAGCTGGCCGTGGCTGGAGAAACCTTGGATTCGGTTTTGAGAATACAGACTGGAGTTGTGTTCTGTGCAGCGCTGGGGATTATTTTATGGCTCATCTTTCATGGTTATTCCACCATCGTTTGCTTTTTAGTCGGTCTCGGTTCACTTTTTCAAGTGGTCGTGTTTTATTTTTTAAGCGGATTTGTACGAGCGCTTACCCAGACGCAGGTGGAGACGTTGCGGTCCTCACTTTCATGCATGTGCTTGAGCGCTGGAATTCCAGATCCGGAATTGCCAACGGACGAATCCGAGGATGAGGGCTCAAAATAAACCCGTTCAACTTATGCATGCAGACGAACAAAAAATTCGCGATCTGATTGCCACCTGGCTCCGCGCCAGCGCAGCAGGAGACCTTCCGCAATTGCTTAAACTCATGGCCGAGGATGTTGTCTTTCTCATTCCCGGCCGTCCACCCATGCGTGGCCGGGACGCCTTCGCCGCAAATTTTCAAACCGCTCTCCAACATTTTCAAATCAGTGCGACCTCGCAAATTCAGGAGATACAAATCTCCGGTGAAATGGCTTACTGCTGGAATCATCTTTCCGTCACCATGACTCCAAGGCAGGAAGGTTCACCCGTGCAGCGATCCGGCTTCGTTCTCTCTATTATGCGGAAAAATCCCGACGGCAACTGGATCCTTTTCCGTGATGCGAATCTTCTGGCCGCCGAGCCAGTATCGCCTCTGAGCTGATGTGCTGGACAACTTTCTTTGCTCGACTTAGTTTCAAGTGCGTAATGGAAAAGAAGAACCAGAAATTTAAACTTTCCGCCAAAGCATGGTTTGCCATTTGCCTTATTGGTATTCTCTATGTCAGCGCAGCTTTTCTGGGAGGCGATTTTTTTAACACGCTGTATTACGGAGCTCTGGCAATCAGTACGGCAGGCATTGCGGCTTTTGATTCGACGCATATCGATCTTCGCCGTTATGACACATGGCTTTCATATGGGCCGGTAGGTCTGTTTGTAACCTGTGTACTGTTTTTTCCCCTGGCCATTATCTGGTATTTCTTTGTCCGCATACGGATTGCGCGAGGAACGATGCCTTTGCGGTATCGGTCTGGAAATCATCGGAAAATAGTGTAACACTTTGAATTTCCTTTCTGATGGCTGTGAGCCAAAGGTTGCCTCAAATCAAATCACAGTTACACTTCTTGCGTGATTCGAAACATCATTTTTGATTGGTCGGGCACGTTGGTGGATGATCTTCCAGCCGTTTGGAAGGCGACCAATCACGTCCTGATCCAGGCCGAGCGCGAAGAGATGAGCCTGGAAACGTTCCGCGCGGAGTTCTGCCTGCCTTTCACCAAGTTTTACGAACGTTATGTGCCGCACGTCTCGATGCCTCAATTGGAGGTCTGGTTTCATGGGCGCTTCAAGCAGGTGCAGGATTCCGTTGTCGAACTGCCCCATGCACGTGCATTTCTAAAGTATTGCCGCCAAAAAGGCGTTCGCACCTTTCTCCTGAGCACTGTCCACTCAGATCATTTCGCCGTGCAAGCTGGCACCACCGGCTTCGCCGAATTTCTGGATCGCCCCTATGTCGGCATCATTGATAAACGGGAAAAGATTCATTCCGTCCTGGAAGAAAACCAGGTGAACCCCGATGAAACTTTGTTCATCGGCGACATGCAACATGACATCGATACGGCGAAACACGGCGGCATTCATTCCTGCGCGGTGTTAACGGGCTATAACGGTTTGCAACAACTCCGCGCCAGCCATCCTGATCTCATCGTTGAGCATCTTGGTGAACTGCAAAATATTTTGGAATCAAATGGGATGGAACTTCGCCCCGGTGCAGATCAGGAGACGGAGAAGATGCCGGTAGTTACGGTCGGTGCTCTTATCTTCAACGATGTTGGGGATGTATTGATGGTCCGCACTCATAAATGGTCCAACCTCTGGGGCATTCCCGGCGGAAAAATAAAATGGGGTGAGGACTCATTCACTGCGTTACGTCGAGAGATCATGGAAGAAACCAATCTCGACATTACCGACATCAAGTTTGTGCTGGTGCAGGATTGCATTCATTCGAAGGAATTTTATCGCGATGCGCATTTCGTTTTGCTTAATTACACGGCGCTCGCCGTGGGAAACAGAGAAGTGAAGCTCAACGACGAAGCGCGGGAGTTTAAGTGGCTTTCCGTGGCGAATGCGTTGAAAATGAGCATCAATCAGCCCACGCGCATTCTGCTTGAAGCCGTCGCGAAATCAGAACTGAAGCCGGTAAATTAAGTATGTCAAAGATTACGATCAAAGACTTGGAAGTGTTTTATTGCGTCGGTGTGCCGGACGAGGAACGTGCCAGGCCGCAACGGCTGTTGCTCACGATCGATATGACCTTCGACTTCACCTCTGCCGCCGTGAGCGATCGAATCCAGAAAACCATCGATTATTACGCTGTCGCCCAAACTTTGCTGAAATATGGCGAGGGCCGCAGTTGGAAACTGATTGAAAAGCTTTCGGCCAACCTGGCTGACATGATTCTCAACGAATATCAACCCCAAGCCATCACGGTCGAAGTGAAGAAGTTCGTCATCCCGCAGGCGCAATATGTCTCAGTGACCTGGACGCAGAAGCGATAACTTCACTTTGAGCTTTTGACAAAATGAAAGCGGTTCGCCTTATCAAGCCGGGTCAGCCACTCGAAATGCAGGAGATTCCCATTCCGCAAATCGGGCCTTCCGATGTTCTCATCAAAGTAAAGGCCGCCGGCATCTGTCATTCCGATGCGCATTACCGTGCGGGCAATTCCCGTGTCGATCCTTTGCCATTGACCTTGGGCCACGAGGTGGCTGGCGTCATCGAAAACGTCGGTTTGAATGTGAAGCGGTTCCAAGCAGGCGACCGCGTTTGCGTGCATTATCTGGCCACCTGCGGCGATTGTGAATACTGCAGCCAAGGGAGTGAACAGTTTTGCACCACTGGCCAGATGATCGGGAAATATCGCGATGGCGGCTATGCTGAGTATATGGCCATTCCCGCTCGTAGCGTTTTCAAGCTGCCTGACGAAATTCCCTTTGAGCAAGGAGCGGTCATGATGTGTTCTTCCGCAACTTCCTTACATGCGCTAAACAAAGCGCGCATCAGGGCAGGGGAATCCGTGGCGATTTTTGGCGTTGGAGGGCTGGGCATCTCCGCAGTACAGCTCGCACAAGCCTTTGGCGCTTCACAAGTTTATGCGGTCGATATCAAATTCTCCAAGTTGGACTTCGCCAAACGCCTGGGAGCAATTCCCATTGATGCGTCGACGACAGATCCCGTTGCTGAAATTAAGCGGCTCACAAATGGCCGTGGCGTTGATGTCGCTCTCGAATTGATCGGTCTGCCTTTGACCATGAAGCAGGCGCTTCAATCACTTGCCATCAAAGGACGCGCGATGCTGGTTGGCATCACGCAGCAATCCTTCGCTGTTTCTCCATATCACGAGGTTCTCAACAAGGAAGCTGAAATCATTGGCGTATCCGATCACCTGGCTTCAGAAATCCCGCAGTTGCTTGACTGGGCTCGCGTCGGCAAATTGAACTTAAAGGAAGTCATCACTCAAACCGTACCGCTCGATGCGGATGGCATCAATCACTCCCTGGACCGTCTCGAACAGTTCGGCGACCAGGTTCGTGTAGTGATCACTCCCTAAAATTCCCGTCGCTCCCAAACTTTATTACTTCTCCTCGCGCAAACGTTTGCTGCGAGGTACCGCCATGGCGAAGTCTTCGGCCGATTCAGTAGCCAGTTCGCGTTCCAATCTTTCGATCTCCGGTGCAGGCTGTTCGTGCGGCTTCATAACAATTTTGATGCAACCATCCGCTTTCTTCGCAAACATTTCATAAGCGTCTGGTGCCTCGGACAGCGCTATGCGATGCGTGATGACAAATCGCGGATCAATTTTCCCGTCCTGAATCAATTGCAACAGCGGCCTGAGATATTTGTGCACATGCGTCTGGCCCATCTTGAAAGTCAACCCTTTCGCGAATGCGGCACCCAATGGAATCTTGTCCAGGAATCCGGCGTATACACCCGGAATTGATAGCGTCCCACCTTTGCGACATGCCCGCATTGCCTGCCGCAACACATAGGGCCGGTCGGTTTCGAGTTTTATTGCCTGCTTCACGACGTCATAGGCTGAACCATGAGCTTCCATTCCGACGGCGTCGATACAGGCATCGGGACCACGGCCTCCCGTCCGTTCCTTCAAGATTTCGATAACATCCTCTTTGTCTGAAATGGCGATCGCGCCGCCTTCCTCGGCAAGTTTCATACGTTCAGGCACCTCATCAATCGCGTACACTTTCTCCGCTCCCAGCAGGTAGGCAGAGCGAATGGCGAACTGGCCTACCGGGCCACACCCCCAGACCGCTACAATGTCCCCACCTTCGATGTTGCAATTTTCCGCCGCCATGTAGCCGGTTGGAAAAATATCCGAAAGGAAAAGAACCTGTTCGTCTTCCATGCCGTTCGGAATTTTTATCGGTCCGACATCAGCGAATGGCACCCGGGCATATTGTGCCTGTCCTCCCGCATAGCCGCCATAAAGATGGGAATAGCCAAACAGTCCGGCGCCCGAGAACCCATTGAGCTTTGCATTCCGCGCTGCATTTGGGTTGGTGTTGTCGCACAACGACCACTCCTGATGCTGGCAATGATGGCACTGCCCGCAGGAGATGCAGAATGGCACCACGACCCGGTCACCAGGCTTCAGATTTTTTACGTTGGGGCCGACTTCCTCGACTTCCCCCATGAATTCATGGCCCAGGATATCTCCTTCCTCCATGCTGGGGATGAAACCATCGAAGAGATGCAGATCTGAGCCACAAATGGTGGTGGAAGTGACTTTGATGATTGCGTCGCCGGGGTTTAAAATCCTTGGATCATCAACCTCTTCAACCCTCACATCCTTTTTTCCGTACCAACATACAGCTCTCATTCTACACCTCTTCTTTCTTCTTCCTTCGCTTTTTGCCGACCTCCAGCCGGTTGCCCTTCAGTGGTTGGAATCTCTCCGGTTTCCATGAGTGCCTTGAGAGCGCAAAGATCATCCTCCACCATGAGGTCCGGTTCTTCGCCGTAGAGCTTGGCAACCGCCTCTCCCAACGCCCCGCCTGGGGGCACATATTCGAACGAGACAGTGACTTCGGTTCCTTGTCCAGCAGGTGCTGGCTTGAAGCGGACAGAGCCGGCATTGCGAAATTGGGAGTCAGGCACGCTTTCCCATGCAATCATTTCATTTGGATGTTCGTTGATGATGACAGCATCCCATTCCAAGGTGTCGCCGGTAGGGGACTTGGCGACCCAATGCGATTCCACGTTGGAAATTTGAGTAACCGCAAACAGGTGTTTCGTAAATCCTGGCAGATTCTCAAATTGGCGCCAATAGCCATAGAGTTCGGGAGCGCTCTTCCTGATGGTGCAGGCTTTCACCACTTTCTTCCCTTTGCCACTAGGAACGGCAGGGGGAGGGGCTTTCTTCTTGGTTTTCGTTTCCATAAAATCGGTGACGGCTTGGCCGCGTTCTCCACAAAAAAACTTATGGCATAGCTGCCCCATTTCCAGCGGGTAACCTACCTACCTTTGGCATAGAAAAACGCCCAGAACAACCTGAGTATCAAGGTTTGATAAAAGCTGAACTGGAAATACGAGTGCCATCCATCGCATTGAGTTCCCAAGCTCTCGCAGTGATTGACAAGGTGACGGCTTCCGAGTGCCGGGTGTAGATGACAGGAATATCTTTTGCTGCGAGTCGTTGCTGCAGTTTTCTTCCGGCGCGTTTGTTTGCGGGGAAATCGGCATCGGCGATGATGATGATTTTCGGGCGAATCGCATCAAGAAGCAGATCGTTCAATGGTTCTCCTTCATTTGGCAAGCCCGCTACCACGATGTCCGCGTGCAGATCCTTCGTTCTTTCAAGCAGGGCATTCTGTCCCAGTCCGCCGAGATTTGAAAGGAGCAGGAGGCGGGTTGAGGCAAAATCACCTCTGAGCACCATCGCGTTGTCACTGGCCCGGGCGAAAGTGGTGGTGTCAGGTGGATACAGAACGGTCCAGCCTCCGATGTGATCGCCGCAGGAGATATTCTCGTGACGTGTGCGAGTCGATTCCAAAACCTTCAGAAAATTGACATAATCGGGAGACCGGAATCGGATGGGGCTGGTATAAACGAGGCGAGGGGAAACAATTTCCGACAACAGTTGTGATCCCCCCGTGTAGCTTATTTCTCCGTGGCTGAGAAGGAGGTGATCGAGTCGATTCACCCCCTGCGCCTGCAAAAACGGTTTGACCATCATTTCAACAGAAGTCTTGTTGCCGGTATCAATCAACCAGGTTTTTCCATCTGTTGAACTCTTCGCAAACACCGCGTGACCGCCATTCATTGGAAGAATTGTCACCCTGGTGATCGAAGGATGCTGCAGGGCGTAAACCGAACACCACACGATCACAAGGAAAGCGACGCCAGTGATGCGCCAATTCCGTTGTTCCTTCCGGAAGATCCAACCCGTGAAAATAGCCAGCAGCAACACATAGTAGACGATGATGCTGAAGAGACTTGGACTCGGAACGTAATAATATGCTGCCGGCCAGCTTGCCGACCATTGACTGCTGTTTTCAATGCCTCGCATCAGGAACCAACCGGCGTGGTTAAACAGTTCTGCCGCCCACGGAAACCAGGCAGCCAGTAGCAGGCTGCACAGGTTGGCGATCAGTACCAATCCGCAAAGAAAAACGGCAGGCACATTGGCTGGCCCGCTGGCCGGCGTGATGATGTGAAAGTAATAAGCAGCCAGGGGAATGGACCCGAGCCAGGCAGCGATGGACGAGAAGAATAAATCCAGCAGGTATCGGGCTGGTATTTTTAACCAGCGCTGCCACTTTGGAACCAGTTCTTCCGGCAACAATGGGTCGTGACGCAAAAGTCGCAAGGTCAGCTGGTCAAAAACTGGCCAGATCAAAATAATGCAAAGAACGACAAAGAAGGAGAGTTGAAAGCCCGCTTGGAATAGCTGGCGTGGTTCCCAGACCAAAATGATCAGGGCCGCGACGAAGAGGGAGTTGATCATGTCACTCGGGCGTTTCAGTGCCCAGCCAACATAAATCACCGCTACCATCACAAGTGCTCTGATGGCAGATGCTGGCCAGCCGGTCATGGCTGCATAAAAAATCAAAGCGGGAATGACGAGTATGCCGCAGGCGGCCCGGGGAACCCTGAGGACCCGCAGGAGCACAAAGAAAATTCCGGATACAATGGCGATTCGTAAACCGTCTACGGCAAAGATGTGATAAGTCGCAGCACGTATAAATGGTTCAGAGACCTCCTCCGTCAATGCCGCTTTCCATCCCAACGTAAGCGCCCATTCCAAGTGGAGCGTTTGATCTGCAACTGGCAGTCCAAGCGCCAGAGCTTTTTTCGCCCAGGTCGTAAAGCGATCTTCCAACGGACGAGAGCCGGGCGATGACAAAATCTGCCAGTCACCAGAGGACTCGGTGTGTAACTGGTAATAAATTCCTTGTTGTTGAAGGTATTGTCGATAATCGAACAGGCCCTCCGCAATGGGTCCTTTGGCAGGTCGCAGTATGCCGGTGATCTCGACAATCTGTCCGCGGAAAAAGTTATCTGAAAGCAGCTCCTTGACACTGACCATTACGGAACCGAAAGCTGGTTGCCAGTCACTTCGATTGGGCCGCAGCTCTGTGAGGTCGACTTGGGCCATCGACGTCCAAACCTCGATATCATTCTGCTTGTGCAATCGCTGATGAGGGGTTTCGTGCAGCTTTCCACGAATCGTAACAATCGCCTCGTTAGTACCAGCCAGTCTTCGAATGTCACGTGGGGAAAGTACTGCCTCGCGTTGAGCGAGATTTATCCAGCCGGCAAGCAGAAGCACGGGGCAAAGGCAAACTAATCGCCATCGTGGGCAAGTCAATGCCGGAATGAGCAGCAGAAAAGCCAGGCTGAACAGAATGGGCAGGGGAGCGGAACAGCGGGCCAGCAAAATTCCCGCCGTGTACCAAAACGCCACCAGGACTAGTGGTCGTTTCAACATGTCACCAGAATTTAAGCCAGCGCCCGAGAGCGTAGAGTGCCAGCAAGCCGATCAGTGCCCCGGAACTATCGATTAACACATCCCGCAGGCAACCCTCACGTGAAGGAACGAAAGTCTGGTGAAATTCATCCGTGGAAGCATAAAGGGCAGCCACCCAGAGGGCCACGCCGGCCTCCGACCACTGCCAGGGACGCTTGTCACGCCAAACCAGTTTTCTAGTTGCGCGCCAGACGAGGAACGCGAGGATGGCATATTCGGTAAGGTGAGCGCATTTGCGAAACACGAGGACCACGTTGTAGACTGTATGTTCAGAGAGATGGGGCAGCAGCCAGTGAAGCAGCGGGGCAATAATCCGGGACGAATGCTGGAAGGATTGCCTATCGCCCGAGGCAGTGAAAATAGTCACCATCCAGATGAGGACTGGTGCCCAATAATATATGAATGTCCATGCTTTGCGCACGACGCATAAAAACAGGGAAATCCTGTTTGACGCAACTTTAATTCTAAATGAGTTTGCCAAAACCGGTGCTCTCTGGCACAGAAATGCGTTCCTATGCGACTGTATTTGATTTTATTTGCACTGGTTGGTGTTGGGTTGGCATCCGGTTGCGATAAAGCCGTAACCGAGTCAAAAAAGCCCGGTATCGCCATGGTTGTGCCTGCGGCGGTGACGAATAAGCCGGAAGCTGAGGTTCGCCTTCATTTCATTGGGACGGCACAAGCAATGGCGGACACCAATTCCGCCCGGTTGAAGGAGATGGGTGACTTGCCTGCCAGCAAGGATCTGCTTGAGGAGATGTTGCAAAAGCTTGCAACCACGCCGTACCGTCTCTTTAAGGATAAATTCGATAACAACGCCAAGCCCTCAGCCGAACTCATACGACCTTTGGTGGAGGATGTTCTCCGCGCTGAATCGTACACCGAAATGCGCGCCATGACCAAGGTTATTCCGGAAATGCTGATCGCCGTCCAGCTGGACAATGCGCGCGCTGAAGTTTGGCGCACCAATATCGCCACGGTATTAAAAAGCTGGACTCACTTGTCCACAATCGACATTGAAGTGAATGGTTACAAGGGATGGGAGCTCAAGAAGCATAAGGACCCCAACGTCATCCGCCTGATCCGGGCTGGCGACTGGGTAGTTTTCGGCTGGGGACAGGACCAGATTCAGCTGTTGCCTGGAATGCTGGAGAAGATTAAAAGCAACGGTCGTCCGGTGGATGTCGAAAAGGATTCCTTGCTGCACGCATGGGTGAATGGTCCAGCCTTGAATGTTTATCAGCCCACGAACCTGCCGGTCAAATTTCCAATCACTGATATTACACTCGCCAACCACAAGGACTATTTCCGAACCAGTGTGAAAATGGATTTTGCGGAACCTTTAAACATGACTTTAGATCCGTGGCAGGTGCCTACCAACCTCATTCATGATCCATTGATCTTTTTCCTTGGGGTCCGTGGAATTGGTCCATGGTTGAAGCAGTTCCCGCAAACACAGGCTTTGAATCTGGACACAATACCCAATCAATACTTTGGCTGGGCAATGGATAAAGTTCCGCTTGAAACCTCCATCATTGCACCGGTTCAGAACGGCACAAACTTGATGCAACAGTTAGGGCCTCTTCTCCTTTCGAGGTATAATCCATTCCTGGAGCAAAAGCACATTGGACAACTATTATGGAAGACAAATCAAAACCAAATTCTTTGGGCTGGTCTGCCGATGCTCTCGCCTAATTTGAAACTTTACAGCGCCCCTTCAGGTGACTTTCTCAGACTTGAGGTTTTTCCCAATCCAGCGGTAAAAGATCCCCTGCCAACCGAGATCCTGACTCAAATTATGAGCAAGACGAATCTGTTTTACTATGATTGGGAAGTTACTGGTGAACGTTTGCCCCAGCTCCGTGGATTGAGTGATTTTTACTGCATATTGTCAGGCAAGGCGTTCGTTGGGCCCAATGCACTGGTGCAAAAATGGCTCGATGTCATGGCACCGAAACTGGGCAATTGTGGGACCGTGGGCACCGTTACCTCGCCCACTGAGTTGACTTTTGTACGCAATGCGTCCATCGGATTATCGGCGTTGGAGTTGACCCTTCTTAAACGTTGGGTTGCATCCCCCAATTTTCCCATCAACGCCCAAATCGAACGAGTTCGGCCAAATCTTAAGAACAGGTCAACCAACGGACCAGTTGCCGTTCCGCAACTCATGCCAGTTCCCGATACGAATTCCGCCACCAAACAATAAAATGCTTAAACTGGGCGTAAATATTGATCATGTGGCCACGTTGCGCGAAGCCCGCTACCGGGGGACGGGGCAAGGTGAGCCGGATCCCATTTCGGCCGCGCTGATTTCTGAATCAGCAGGAGCTCACGGAATTACCGCCCATCTGCGCGAGGATCGCCGCCATATTCAGGATCGCGATGTTTGGAACCTTCGCAAGGCCATCAAGACACGGCTCAATCTGGAAATGGCGAATGCTCCAGAGATAGTGGAGATCGCGCTTAAATTGAAACCCGAAATTGTTTGTCTGGTGCCCGAAAAGCGTCAGGAGGTAACCACTGAGGGTGGGTTGGACGTGGTTGGAAACCTGCAGTCGCTCACTGAAACCCGCAAGCGAATGACCGATGCCGGCATTGAGGTAAGCCTGTTTATTGCCGCCGAACCGGCTCAGGTCCAGGCAGCCTCAAGGGTTGGAGCTCAATTTATTGAACTGCACACGGGCGCATTCGCGGAACATTTTAATCAAAAGGTCGAGCGAAACCTGGAACTTGCACGCCTTATCACCGCCGCAAAGCAGGCGCACGCACTGGGAATTCAAGTCAACGCCGGGCATGGTTTGAATTACGAGAACCTGCCGTTGCTCCACACCGTGCCGCATCTCGTGGAACTCAACATTGGGCACAGCGTCATCAGTCGCGCCATTACTGTGGGATTGGAGACGGCCGTCAAACAAATGCTGAAGTTGATGGAAGGTTATCGACCTTAATTAAGGCTGAAAGGGCTTTGCTGGCACCCCCACTTCCCGGGTGGCGATTTACCTACGGCCGTGAGCTCATTTTTAAACCACCGTCAACGGACCATCAAAGGCAGTCAGGCTGATGACTTCGGTCAGGGCGATGTGCGGCCCGTGTTGTTCACCCTTCGGCGCGAAAAAACAGGTCCCCTGACTGTAAACAACTCCTGATTCCTCCCATTCACCCGATAGAATAAAAGCGGTTTCATTCGCCTGCGGATGAACGTGCGCGGGAACCGTTGTTCCCGCGGCAAACTTGCGGAGTACCGTGACACCGCCGGTTTGCTCGTTCTTGTGGAGCACCATCAATTCGACACCGGAGTATGGGCCAGGCATCCACTTCTTATCTTTGCTTAACGCGACATATGGAAACATGGGGTCATCCAACCCTTTTGACGGAAAAATGCAATACTAATAGGTTTTGGGTTTCACACCTCTTGTTTTTATGACATTTTTGCTGCAATAACGGCAAAAATACGAATGAGAAAACAATTCGGATACGTTCTGCTGGCTTTGGTAATGCTTGTCGTCCTGGCGTTCGTCGTTCAGCGCACCAGTACCAAAGCAACCTTGCGTCGATACCTGGCCGAACTAAGGATTAAAGGAGAAAAGCTTGCCGGGTCGGAACTGTTCCCGGTTTGCTCAACCAATCCGGAACACATTGTATCCAGGAATTTTTTCGCTACGAATATAGCTGCAGGTACGTTCATCGTCCCTGAAGTAATGAAGTTTGTCGATGACGGGAAGGCCCGCATCGGCTGGAAGGGAGATTTGCATTGGGAAGGGATGTCTACCAATAAAGCAAACTCGAGCGACGCAACATGGAAGGCACTTGAAGAACAGAACAAGCAACAGGCAACGAACCTGGAATTATTTAGGCGGGCTTTGAAAAATCCTTCGCCAGACCTTGGTCCCCACACCAATTTTCTTAATACGCCCAAACTCAATATTCCGTTGGAACGTCATGTTGCTCAGAGTTTTCTGGCGGATGAGATGGAAAATCTTCATCACGGACACCCGGCTGCAGCCCTGGAAGACGTTGAGGAAATTATTGCACTTATAAGCCTCAACAAAGACGAACCGACACTTCCAGTTCAAATGATGCGTAATGCCATCGCGAATTTAGGATTGTTCGCGACCTGGGAACTTATGCAATCCCCTGATCTGAATGAGGAGATGCTTTCACGTTTGCAGCGGGAGTGGCAGGAAATTGATCTCTTTGCCGCCCTGGAAAAGGGCTTTTTAGGAGAGCGAGCCTACGGTTATGAAATGCTGACAATGCTGCAAACCTACAGTGGCGCGAATGTAAGGAGATTATTTGCCTTCTCGACAGTTGCGGGCTCCAATGTTCCTCCTGCCCCAATCGACTGGAGCGAGGTTTGGGATGATCACATAGTCTTTCCTTTGTATAAAATGACCAGTTCGGATGACGATGGTCTGTTTTATCTGAAGAGCATGCAAAACGTCCTGGATTCCGCGAGAATGTTGAAGTCCAGCGTTCCTTGGCCAACAGTAAAAGTGATTGTCACCAATCAGGTCCATGAAACAGACAAGACTTTTGCCAGGGATAAATTTCACCGCTACCGCTTTAGTGAATTGGCGAACCCAAACTATTCCCGGGCGATGGAGCTCGTTGTCCACGCGGAAACGTTACGTCGTCTGACGATCACAGCCATTGCCCTCAAGCGTTATCAACTTGGCCATGGTGCATGGCCAAATGAATTGAAGTTACTCACTCCAGGAATCCTTTCCGAAGTGCCCATTGATCCGATGAGTGGCAAGCCAGTTTGTTATCGATTCAGTCCCGATGGCCACTGCGTGCTTTATTCCGTAGGTGAGGATGGAAGAGATGATGGTGGTGTTGGTGGTGGTAAGGATTTGTGGTTGGGAAAAGATGCCGTTTGGCCAACGGCGGTGGATGAAGATGCCGATGCTGCGCTTGCCGCCCATCAGAAAGTTAATTAATCACTTTAGCCCTTGCACGTCCTGGGACTGAAGTTAAACATTTCCCATGCTTTTGTTTCGTGAAAAGGTTTCGGCAGATTGGTTGCCCATGGTGAAGGCTAATTTGCCCGCCATCCTGGTCGACCACGCTCATTTGGAGCGCAAGGCGGCGACCTCGGCCTTGAACCTCGAAAAGTATCGTGACCTGTATGACCGGGTGGACGAATTGAACGCCATCGCGATTGAAGAATTGCAGCATTTCCAACTCGTTTTGAATCTCTTGAAAAAGCGGGGCATCCCTTTCAGCCAGCCTTATCCCAGTCCTTGGATCACTGGTTTGATGCGGGCCGTGCGGAACGGCAATCGTTATCAGGCCATTGATCATCTGGTTTCGTTCGCTTTAATTGAAGGACGAAGCTGTGAGAAGTTTCAGTTTTTGGCTGAGGGATTGAGGTCCATTGACGTGGAACTGGCAGATTTTTATGGCGGCCTGGTTGAGTCCGAGGGCAACCATTACGCAACTTATTTGCTTATGGCGAAGGCCATAGACGAAGAGGAAACTGACCGGCGACTGGATTTTTATCTTGATCTGGATGCCAAACTTATCCGGCAACCCAATTCCATTCCGATGCTGCACTGACGACTAACAATTGGTTACATCGTTAAGTTTTGACTACTTCCCGTTGCATTCCTCTCGACTCCGGTCGTACAACTCGGTAAATCAGCCAGATGGTTTCTGCTGTGATTGTTGCTGCGGGAAAGGGTACTCGCATGGGGCCGAACATTGATAAGTTGTTTTTAGAGGTTGCCGGCCGACCGGTTGTTGCGCATACGTGGCAACGGTTTGTCGAAGCCGACTCGGTTCATGAAATTGTCGTGGTCGTGCGCGATGGGATGCAGAGCGCGTTTGCCGAACTGGCTGAAGAACATGGGCTCAACAAGCCATACCGGTTAGTGATTGGCGGAGCTGAGCGCCAGGACTCTGTTTGGAATGGGCTCGAATCCATTTCGCCACGTTCGGAGATTGTCGCAATTCAGGACGGTGCCCGCCCCTGCACCAGCGCGGACCTCATTAATGCAACCATTTCTGCCGCCCGGGAAATGGGCGCGGCAGTTGCTGCGCAACCTGTTACCGACACCATCAAGGAATCCGAAGACGGCAAAATGGTGAGTCGCACCTTGCAACGATCAAAGCTCTGGGCCGTGCAAACGCCACAAACCTTTCGTGTGGAAGTAATTCGGAGGGCGCTGACGGCTGTCAGGCATCGAGGGTTGCAGGTCACTGATGATACGGCTGCCTGTGAACTCATCGGTCAATCCGTGAGATTGGTTTCCGGCATTGCGCCGAATCCGAAAGTCACTGTGCCTGCGGATTTGGCATACATTGAGCTGTTACTCAGGCAACGGAAGTGAATGGTTTTGCCACCAGAAAGGGGGTGAAGCCGCTCCTTGCAAATTCAGCAGTCCACATTTAATGTCTGCGAGACTAATATCAGGTTCCTATGAAAAGACGCATCATTTACGGCCTTTTGGCCATTCTGCTCGTAGCTAACGTCCTTGTTGGCGCGCGCGTCTATTTTCGGTCCGCTCAAGCCGCTGAAAAAGATTCCGCTTATCCGAGCCTGGAACTCTTCTCCTACGTCATGGAGAAGGTCCGCAAGGATTATGTGGATGGCAAGAAATTGACCTACCAGGAGCTGGTCTATGGTGCGTTGAAAGGCATGATCAACACCTTGGACCCTCACAGCGAGTTCATGGAACCGATCAAATACGACGAGTTGCAAAAGGATACTCAAGGAGCTTTTGGCGGGCTTGGCATAATGATTGAGATGAAGGACAACTTCGTGACTGTCCTGGCACCAATGGAGGATTCTCCCGGTTTTAAAGCCGGCATTCTGTCTGGGGATCGCATCATCAAAATCGACGGGAAGAGCGCCGACAAGCTCGGTCTTAACGATGCCGTGCAACATTTGCGTGGGGAACCTGGAACCGATGTGAATGTGACTATTCTTCGCCCCTCCAATGGTCAGGTAAAAGATCTTAAGTTGACCCGTTCCATCATTAAGGTGGACATGGTGAAGGATATCAACAACAAGAAGGAATTTCCTCTGGGCGAAGACAAGATTGGATATGTCCGCCTCGTTCAATTTGGTGAAAAGACCAGCGATGAGCTGGAAAAAGCTTTGAAAAAGCTCAAGGCTCAGGGAATGCAGGGACTTGTTATCGATTTACGCTGGAATCCCGGTGGTTTGTTGGACCAGGCGGTGGAAGTCTGTGAAAAATTCCTGCCACGAGGTCAACTGGTCGTTTCTACTGAAGGCCAAAATTCGTCTCAAAACTCAGTCCGCCGTGCCAACGGCAGAGGAGATGAACTGAGCGGCATGCCGATCGTGATTCTCGTGAATGTAAACAGCGCCAGTGCTTCAGAGATCGTGGCTGGCTGCTTGCAGGATTTACACCGTGCTCAAATCATGGGCGAGAAGACTTTTGGTAAAGGTTCGGTGCAAAGCATCCTGCCATTGCAGGATGGTTCAGCACTGCGTCTCACCACGGCCAAGTATTATACTCCCAGCCACAAGGTAATTCATGGCGAAGGCATTACTCCGGATTGCCCGGTGCCTATGACCGATGAAGAAGAAGCCATGGTGTATCTAAAGCGCCGTCCGGGTATTGAAACCCTGGAGGAGAAGGATCGTCAAAAGATTCTCAATGCCCACGATATCCAACTCGATCGAGGCAGGGATTTGCTGCGTGGCATTTTGATCTATACCCACCGCAGTCAGGACAACCAAAAGATGGCCGGCAAGCCTGAGAAGGTTGCTTCCACTAAATAAGTATTTCATCAGGGGCAGAGCGAAAGATTTTTGGTGCCCTCCGCCCTTGGTGCATTAATCGCTTCATGATACTGCTTGCCGTTGAGACTTCCTGCGACGAAACAAGCGTTGCGATAATTCGGAACGGCAAGGTCCTTTCCACCATCGTTTCTTCACAAATAAAGTTGCACGCGGAATACGGCGGTGTGGTGCCGGAACTGGCTGCGCGCGAACATTTGGCGAATCTTATCCCGGTCGCCAATGCTGCCATGACGGCTGCTGAGGTGCAAAGCGATCAGGTGGATGCCATAGCGGCGACGCAGGGGCCCGGTCTTCCAGGCGCCCTGGTGGTGGGATTAAAGGCGGCGCAGGGCATGGCCTTCGCATTGAACAAGCCGTTTTTTGGCATCAACCATCACGAAGCCCACCTTTATTCCCCTTGGATAACCGGCAGTCCGCCGGTCGCGGATTTCGACTCGTTCCAGCCCAACATCTCCCTCATCGTTAGTGGCGGGCATACGATGCTGATTCATGTCGAATCTGAGTTGAAACATCATGTGCTGGGCTCAACCATTGATGATGCGGCTGGTGAATGCTTCGATAAGGTCGCCAAGCTGATTGGCCTGCCTTACCCTGGTGGACCTGAAATCGATCGGTTGGCGAGCGCGGGGAATCCGAAAGCTTATGACTTTCCCAGGCCTATGTTGAGGGATGCTAGTGACGACTTCAGTTTCAGTGGATTGAAGACTTCGGTTCGCTACTTCATCCGCGATAATCCAGCCGTCCTCGACAGCCTCCAAAAGCTGCAAGACCTCTGTGCCAGCGTTCAGGAGGCGATTGTGGAGGTGCTGGTTACGAAAACAGTGCGGGCTGCAAATCGCCTTCAGGTCAAGTGCGTCACTGCTTCGGGAGGCGTGACCTGCAACCGCGCGCTACGGAGCGCCTTGGAAACTGCCTGCAAGCGGAAGCACCTGACCTTGCGACTCGCTGAGAAGTCGCTTTGCACCGATAATGCCGCCATGATTGGTGTTTTGGCTGAACGCAAGCTGCTTCACAGTTCAACGCCCACCTCCCTGGATTCCGAAATAATGCCCGGATGGGCGCTTGCTTAAGTTTCTTGTCATCAATTTACTGGACAGGAAAATCTAAATAAATATTGGACAGCAGCGTCCAATAGATTTAGCAAAAGATAAAGCAATGATGATACGCGCCTTCATCCTGGTCTTGTGCTTGTTCTGGGGACTCCAAAGTTCCCCGGCGGCGGCGCGCTTGGATTCCTCAAGCAATCCCAAAGTGACTTTCGAAAAGAATGTCAAACCATTGCTTAGCCAGTATTGTTTTGGATGCCATGGCGAAAAAAAGAAGGGCGATCTGGATCTACGAATATATACCAATGATGCTCTGGTAAAGAAAGACCGGGACGTTTTTGAAAAAGTATTGCATAATCTTCAGGCGCATGAGATGCCACCGGAGAGCAAGCCTCAGCCAAGTTCAGAGGAGCGGGAGATTATCAGCCATTGGATCGAGGCCGAGGTGCTGGGATGCGACTGTAACCAGCCCGATCCTGGACGAGTCACGATGCGACGTCTCAATCGCACAGAGTACAACAACACCATTCGTGATCTTGTAGGGGTGGATTTCCAACCGGCAGATGATTTTCCAGTCGATGACGTTGGATACGGATTCGATAACATCGGTGATGTTCTTTCACTCTCCCCCATGTTGATGGAAAAGTATTTCGTGGCGGCTGAAAAGATACTGGATGCTGCGATAGTTACCACACGCCTCGTTGGAGGCCCTACCAATCATTTCAAAGGGGACAGGCTGAAAGGATCGTTGCACGTTGACGAGTTGGAGCACGGAGCAAAAATGTTATCCGGAGACGGGGAGGTTTATGCGACCAATCTGTTTTCGAAGGCAGGAAAATACATTCTGCGAGTGAAGGCTGCCGGACAGCAAGCCGGGCCTGACCTGCCTAAAATGGAAGTTCGTCTGGACGATAAAGTTTTGAGAACACTCGAAGTCAAGGCACCAAAGGATGATCCAAAAGTTTACGAAATAGAATTTGATGTAAATGGCAGCGGTGGCAAAAAAATTGCCGCCGCTTTCATCAACGATTATTACGATGAGAAAAATCCCGACCCTGCAAAGCGCGATCGCAATCTGATGGTCAGGTATATCGATGTGGTTGGACCACTGGAACTGGAACCGCTGCCGGAATCTCATAAACGTATATTTACCGAACAGCCTTCGACCCATAGTACGAATCAGGTGGCACAAAAAATTATTGAGCGTTTTGCCAAAAGAGCGTACCGACGTCCACTCAGCACGGCAGAATTTGATCGGCTGTTCCAGTTTTTCAAAATGGCGCAGAAGGATGGAGAAAGTTTTGAAACGAGCGTGAAAGTTGCGTTGCAGGCAGTTTTGGTGTCGCCGCATTTTCTATTTCGGGGCGAATCGAAACCGAATCCCAATAACTCGCATTCAATTCACCCGATCGATGAATTCGCCCTGGCGACCCGTCTATCCTACTTCCTTTGGAGCAGCATGCCGGATGACGAATTGTTCAAACTGGCAGAGCGGGGGAAATTGCATGGTAATCTGGACGCTCAAGTTACGCGCATGTTGAAGGATCCCAAAGCCGGTGAACTGGTGAAGAACTTTGCAGACCAATGGTTGCAGATTAGGAATCTGGCAGCGGTCACGCCGGACCCGGAAGTGTTTCCTCAGTTTACTGACAAGCTTCGCTCCGCCATGGAAAAGGAAACGGAGCTTTACTTCGGTTATGTGATGGAACACGACCGCAGCATCCTGGAATTTATCGATTCAGATTATACATTCCTTAACGAACCGCTCGCGAAGCTATATGGAATTCCTGGCGTAAGCGGTGATGAGTTTAGGCGGGTGACGTTTAAAAACCATGAACGTGGTGGATTGCTGACACAGGCAAGTGTGCTCACCGTGACGTCGAATCCGACACGCACCTCACCCGTAAAACGCGGCAAGTGGGTATTGGAAACCATTTTGGGTGCCCCACCGCCACCGCCCCCGCCAAATGTGCCGGCTTTGAGCAATGATAAAAAGGTGGTTGCCTCGGGAACCATGCGGCAGCGGATGGAGCAACATCGGGCGGACCCAATGTGCGCCAGTTGCCATGCGCGCATGGACCCGATTGGTTTCGGGTTTGAGAATTTCGATGCCATTGGAGCTTGGCGCACGAAGGAGGGAACCTTCGACCTTGATACCACTGGCAAATTGGTCACCGGCGAGTCTTTCCAGGGAGTTCAGGACTTGAAAAGGATTCTGCTGAAAGACAAGCGGGACGCTTTCGTTCATTGCCTTTCCGAGAAGATGCTGACCTATGCACTGGGACGTGGAATGGAGTTTTATGATAAGTGCGCGGTGGACGAAATTACCAAAACACTAGCTAAAAATGATTTCAAGTTTTCGAGTTTGGTACTTTCAGTTGTGAAAAGCTCACCGTTTCGAATGAGTCGGGGCGAAGAGGATAAAGTGGCCGAGAGCGGTGGGAAAGAGGCAAAGGGCAATTGAGACCCGACCAAGACACTTGTAAATGAAGCTTTTAAAGGCTAACTTCGTCAGAATACCGGAAATTAGATTATGAGCAACCGCTGGCATATTCCACGTCGCAGGTTCCTGAGGGGGCTGGGAACAGTAATCGCTTTACCGCTGCTTGAATCAATGGCACCGGCCGCCAAGGCGCTGGGTGCGGTTTCAGCTGATGGCCGGGCTTTGCCCAAGCGCATGGCATTCGTCTACGTTCCCAACGGCATGAACATGGCGGATTGGACACCGAGTGCCATTGGAAGCGATTTCGACCTGCCTGCCACCTTGGAACCTCTGAAGCCTTTTCAGAAGGATATGCTGGTACTCAGCGGGTTGGCGCAACACAATGGCGAAGCCCTGGGTGATGGCGCCGGAGATCATGCGCGTGCCTCGGCGAGTTTTCTAACAGGATGTCATCCGAAGAAAACAGGTGGTGCCGATATTAAGGTAGGCATCTCTGCAGACCAAATTGCAGCTGAAAAAGTAGGACGTGGAACGAGGTTGGCCTCCCTGGAGCTCGGGCTTGATCGCGGACAAACCTCAGGCAATTGCGATTCAGGTTACAGTTGCGCTTATCAGTACAACATATCTTGGAAAACGGAATCAACCCCCATGCCACCCGAAGTGGATCCGCGACTGGTTTTCGAGCGTTTGTTCTCGAATGGCTATCAAGGTGAATCTGAAGAGAGCCGGGTCTTGAGAAGTCGATATCAAAAGAGCATTCTTGATTTTGTTCTGGATGATGCCAAACAGCTCAAGCGTAACCTTGGCTACACGGACCGCCACAAACTGGACGAATACATGGTTGCGATTCGCGAGTTGGAGCAGCGGATTGAAGGAGCGGAGAAAGATGTGGCTGCGCTGCCCGACTTTAAGCGGCCGATCGGAATTCCAAAGGATTTCGAAGAACATTCGCAGTTGATGTTCGATTTGCTGGCGTTGGCTTTTCAAACCGATACGACCCGCGTTGCCACGTATTTGGTGGCGCATGATGGCAGCAATAATAGTTATCCGCAAATCGGCATTACCGAGGGGCATCACGAGCTTTCGCACCATGATCATTCGGAGGAAAAGATACGAAAGATTGCAAAAATCAACCGCTATCACATGGCGCAATTTGCAAAATTCATCGAGAAGTTGAAGTCAACTCCGGAAGGCGATGGCTCGCTGCTTGATAATTGCATGATTGTTTACGGCGGCGGGATTGCGGATGGAAATCAACATGCCCATTATGATCTGCCGATTTTAATGATGGGCAAGGGTGGGGGAACGATAAAGACCGGCCGCCATGTGAAGGTCGACCAATATACTCCGCTCAACAATCTTTATGTCTCGATGCTGGATCGCATGGGAGTCCACGCCGAAAAAATTGGTGATAGCAACGGCAAGCTGGTCCAGCTCTCCTGATAATTTTCAACCTGACTGGCGTGCATCGCTTAGAATGCGATTACACGGTAATAACGTGTCGAAACATTCCCTGGAGGAACCCGGCCATTTTGGCCGGTATCACGTATCTGGAATGTGTTGCTGATGTTGGTAACGGCGCCGACCAATTGCCAGAGAGGCGTGGTTGAGAAAGTATCGGCAGATTGCACCACCCAGACGCCGTTTGAGGGAGTTGAAATATTCAGGGTTACACCTCCTGCGTCCGGAATCACAGAACTGATTCGGGGCGGTGTGACGTTAAGCAAAGGCGCGGCAATGACCTTGAGATCAATATCAAAGCTTACATCATCCCAACTCGAATAGGTATTATTTAAAATGACTGCAATCGTGTTCGCGCCCGTTTTAAGATAATCGATATACGGGGCCAGGTCATAGTAGAGCGTTTGATTGCCCTGGCCTGAAACGCAATTGATATCCGTGGTTGGGATTTGGCGTCCATTGAGATATAGCTGCAGGGATGGACCAGAGCCGTTGTCGGTGCAGGTGGCGGAAAGGAGAAACTCTTCCAGGTTTGTATTCGCGAGATTGAACGTTTTGCGAAAATAATAGGCGGGTTTTAGACCGGGCAAGGTGGTGACAATATTGGTCGGGCCACTGCCGGCTCCGAGCTTCGCCGCTCCCTGCGCCCAAGTGCTGTCATTGAAATTGGTCGCATACCAATTGGCTGGAGGTGTGGTGGTGTAGTAACGCCAGATCGATCCGAAAGGAACCATGTCTGTCCAGGCGGTGCTGTTCGGCGCAGGCAGTTGCCGCAGGAAGACGTTGTCGATAAACATCGAGCCACTGCCAGTGCCGGTGATGGTATAACGGTGACGCAATTCCAGATTCGGGAATCCGGCTGGAAGTATGAAGGTTCGATTCGCGTAGACCCAACTGGTGGCATTCGTGCCGATGACAAAATGTGGCGTGAAATAATTTGGGAAAGGCAGGCTGGGGCGGGCATTGGCATTCTGTGCCGTCGGAGTGGAGCCCCATTCCACCCAGTGCTCCGAGGGTTGAGATATGCCGACGCTCTTGAACCATGCCCCAAAACTGTAAAGTCCACCCGGTGTGACCGGAATCGTGCCGTCAGGAATTCCATATTGGTCAAACTGGCTAATGCTGCTGTTGTTGCCCCGATTGATCAGCTGAATCTCCATGGACTGTTTGCCCTGGTAAACAATGTTGGTGTTTCCAATCATGTTGGTCCAATCGAGATCGCCTGTGTACCATTTATCCCAATGACTGTTGTCATTCTCTTCGAAGCCAGCGTTGGCAATGAGGTTGTTATTGAGAAAGGCAAGTATGGCGAACGGTGAGGAGTGAACTTCTCCAGTGCTGTAAACCGCGGCTACTTCGTAGAAGTATTGCCAGCCCGGTTTCAGAGCCGAATCGGTATAGCTGGTAACGCTGGCGGGCAGGGTGACGATGTTGGTGAACGGACCGCCGGCCTGCTCAGCGCGATAAATGCGATAGCTCGTGGGCGAATAACCAGCGGGTGCCTTCCAATTGAAAAGCGCTTTTTTATAACCCGATTTCTTACTGCTGATCATCGGTGTTCCGGGCGGGAATAAAGAGAGTTGATAATTCCCGTCGTGTTGTGGATTGCCGCGATGTGTGGCCCAGGAAACATTCGTGGCATTTGTTGCGCCGAAGTTATAGACATAGATTTTGCCAAGGGTGGAGCGGAAGATCACATCCAATGAGCCGTCATTGTTTACATCAGCGAGTGAGGGGATGTGTTTCACGCCACCGGGAATGGCGATGCGTTGCTTTTCAGTGCCATCGAGAGCGAACACGTGGAGGTTTCCGGTGGAAGGAACAGCGGTTGGATCGTAAGTCCCAATAATAATTTCCTGCTGTCCATCACCATCCACGTCACCAACGACAGGTGGTGTAGGCAGCAACGGGGAAAAATCTTTCGGCCAGCCGGGACGGTCCACCAGCTCAATGCCATTCCAGTAACGGAAGGAGATACCGTGGCCATGGCTGAACGTGAGGACGTCGATATGGTTATCGTGGTCGGGATTGACGGGAATCATGCACGCGCTGTTAAGCCAGCCATGATTGTTGGTATAGTTGACGCTCTGCTTCCACTTGCGCCAGAGGATGGTGCCGTCATCGTCAAGGATCGTATCTCCGGGTTGATGGAAAGGGTTGAATTGCGACATGGGCACCAATACCTCCGCCAAGCCGTCACCATCGAGGTCGACGGGATAAACGTCCACGCCCTGTTGATAGGAGCCGGAAATGAGTTGCTGGTTTTTGCCAAATTGTCCGTGCAACATGCCTTTGCCGTAAAGACCGTGCGGTTGGGTTTTGTCAAAACAGACCACGCTGTCGCTGTCGTTCAATGCATAGACTTCCAGGGGCTTGTTCGAATCGGCGTGACCAAGGCCGATTCCTGACTCAACCAATTGATGAATGTGATAGACGAAGCGCTTGGCTCCTGTCGCGGCATTATGGAATACCACACCACCGGACCAGGATTCACCCATGGTGCCCCATTCGCCGGAACCCCAAATGTCGTTGATGAAAGGATTGAAATCCTGGTTGCCGCTACCGCTGTCGGGATCGATTTTCCACGCGGTGATGACTTCCTTTACGCCCTTGCCTTCGACATCCGCGATGATGGGTGGCGAAACTTCTGAATAGAAAACTGAATTGGTGGGCAGATTGGAAATCCACGAACCAGTCGCAGACCAGTAGAAGCCATTCGTCACCACCTGGAATCCGCCGGTGGGAATGTAGTTTAATCTGTTAACCGAGTTCGACCAGATGATGGTTCCGTTGCCACGCATCGCGATGATGTTCGTGCCGCAGGTGAAGATGATTTCATTCTTGCCGTCGTCATCCAGATCATAAAGCGTCGGAGAAGTATTCATGACGCTGTTTTTGCCATCAGACCAAGGGAAGCCGGCTAAACGAGTGCCATCCCATTTAAAAGCATCCAGGAGCCACTGACCGTTGGAATTGCGGTAAGGAACAATGATTTCCAAATCAGGAGTTCCGTCAACATTTCCGACCGTGAGCGTGCCCAGCTGCCAGTCACCATCGCCCGCCTGGAAGGAGGAAAGCAACGTAGCCGATGCATTTTGTGCCAGGCAGAAAACGGCGCACATTACGACAGCAAAATGCATCTGGATACGATTAATCACTGCTTGCATAAGCTTATGAGCCTACCACAAGCAGCGCTCGTACCAACAATAAGAAAGCGCCTGGAATAAAAAAATCGCGTGACCTGGTCGGGAAACCGGGTCACGCGTAAACAACTGCGATTAAATTACTTCTTCAACGTCTTGGCGAATCTCTCGATTCTTTCGAGGCCTTTTTCCAGGTTGGCCATGCTGGTGGCGTAGCTGATGCGGATGTATTCATCCGTGCCAAATGCAATGCCGGGCACGGCCGCCACCTTCTCCTGCTCGAGCAATTTCGCGCAAAAATCAGTGGAATTCAGGCCAAGCTTGGAGATGTTTGGGAACAGGTAAAAAGCGCCCTTGGCATTCACACAACTGATACCGGGAATGGAATTCAATTTCTGATAGGCGAACATGCGGCGTTTGGCATATTCCTCCAGCCAGGTTTTCAAATGGTCCTGCGGTCCATTCAACGCTTCCACCGCACCTTTTTGGGCGAAGGATGTTGGATTGCTGGTGCTATGGCTCTGAATGGCATCAATGGCCTTCGCTATCGGTTCCGGCGCGGCAAGATAACCGAGACGCCAGCCGGTCATTGAATAGGCCTTGGCAAATCCGTGCACGACGATCGTATGGTCATAATGAGCCTTGGAAAAGCTCGCGACACTGACGTGCTCCGCTCCATCGTACACCAGCTTTTCATAAATTTCGTCGCTCATGATGAGCACACCCTTCTCGACACAGATGTCACCGAGCGCCTTGATTTCATCGCGGGAATAGAGCGAGCCGGTGGGATTGCTGGGCGAGTTCAGGATGAACAATCGAGTGCGAGGGGTGATGGCCGCACGCAATTGCTCGGGAGTTACTTTAAATTCTGTTTTGTCCGAAGTCTGAACGATGACAGGCTTCGCACCCGCCAACTTGACCATTTCAGGATAGCTCAGCCAGTAAGGAGCCGGAATGACAACCTCGTCGCCTTCTTCGCAAGTGGCGATTATGACGTTGTAGCAGGAGTGTTTGCCACCGCACGAAACGATGATTTGTGAGGGCTTATAGGTCAGCCCGTTATCCCGCTTGAACTTGTCCGCGATCGCCTGGCGAAGTTCAGGGATGCCACTGGCGGCGGTGTATTTCGTAAAGCCTTCGTTCAAGGCCTTGATGGCCGCATCCTTGATGTGCCGCGGCGTGTCAAAATCGGGTTCGCCAACACCGAAGCCAACAACATCCAGGCCATCCGCCTTCATCTGTTTGGCCTTGGAATCAATGGCCAAAGTCAAGGAGGAGGATAGCGACGCAGCCCGGTGCGAAATTTTATAGTTCATAAATAGCTGGAAAGAGATAACGGGCAGGGCAGGAGAGTGCAAGTGAGAATTCCGGTGTTTTCGGAGGTAAAAAGTGGACGAAAGCATTTGCTCGAATTCAATGTGCTTTTCGATTCTCGAGCGAAATCTGCCTTGATTCATCAGTCGATGTAACCCATTTAGCAGGCTTTACGTCAATTAGGCGAACAGCATCGGCGGAAATGATGAATCAAAAATTGCTTTTTAACGCTGAATCTGATGGACTGTGCGCTGCTATGGAGCCAAAGGCTCTGAAATATCGAATTAGGAGCCCTGAGAGAAAGCTTGTATGAACTTTAAACGACACCTATCAAACCGATCAATAATTGGGGGGACAGCTATTGCCTTGGCCGGCCTTCTAATTCTTTCGCCAGAAGCACGTGCGAATGTTTACGCTACCAACATCAAGCTCAACAACGGCACCACCAATATCGTGGCAGCATCCGGTGCGAGTGTGAACATCAGTTACATTTTGAACGAGCCTGCGACCGCTGGCACCACTGTTCAGGTTCTCTCCGGCACGAGCGTCGTCCGGACTTTTACCATTGCCTCTGGAAACGCCGGTACTTTGAAGGGGGTGAATAACATTTCGTGGGACGGCAAGGATAACACCAGCCAAAATGCTCCGGGCGGAACTTTTTCAGTCAGCATCACTCCGGCAGCCATTGGCTACACCAATTGGACACAGATTTCCAGCGATACCAATGCCGGAAATTATGTCAACACCCCGACAGGAATCGCAGTCGATAAGAACCCGACCAGTCCTTATTATGGCCGTGTTTTTGTCGGCAACAGCCAAACGGGGCCTAATGCGGCGACCAATCCAGGTGATGTAGTTGGCATTCAAAAATTAAATGCCGACGGGAGCCCCGCTGAGGAAGGCCAATTTACCACCGGTGGTCATGGTTGGTCGGGAGGGTTTTATAGTCCCTGGAAAATTGAAGTCTCGGATGATGACTTCGTTTATATCAATGATTGGGCTGGCGACGGTGAGATTTATCGCTGGGACCCAACTTTGTCAGCCAGTTCGTTGCTTTACGTACTACGCAACGACAACTGGGGAAATGATGGGAACGTGAACATGAGCGGTCCGGCAATCTATGGCAGCGGGACAAACACCGAAATCTGGATGGCTGATACTAGTTCTTTCGGATCGCTTGGTATCCTTAAATATACCGTCGGTCTGGATGGGACTTGTCTCACCAATGATCCGGGAGTCAGTGTCGTGGGCTTGGGTGACGATTTAAGCCTAAACCCCTATGATGTGGCAGTGGATAAAGCCCATAACATCTATACTGTGCAATACCAGCCTGATATTGATGCTCCCGCGACCCGTGTATTACGGTTTCCTGCTTATAATCCTTCAACCAATAACGGAATTGCAGAAACGAAAGCTGATTGGGCCATAGGTAACAATGACAACACCATGGCAAGCGCCAACGGAATTGCCGTGGACCCGACTGGTAAGTATGTTGCAGTTGCCTTCCGCGGGACGACGACGGGTCCCCGGACGAACGCAAATACCCGTGTTTTTTATGCGACCAACGGAACTGAGGTGGCCAAAATTGATACTGGCTCCGACCATGAGCATACCGATGTAGCCTGGGATGCAGTGGGCAACCTTTATGACTTGGATAATACAGCAAGTTTATGGCGCGCGTATTCGCCACCAGGCGCCAATCAAGCAACTACCAAGGCTCTCAACTTCATCCAGGTGACCGGGCCGCCACATCTGACAGGCATTAGCATTTCGGGTGGCAATGCAGTGATCAACTTCACTGATACTGTCAGCGATTCGGCGACTGCTTTTACCTTGCAGAGCGCGGCGGCTGTGACGGGTCCTTTCGCCGACGTGATAGGAGCAAGCATCGTGCGACAAGGTACCGGTCTTTTCCAGGCCACCACTCCAGTGAGCGGTGCCATCGAGTTCTACCGCATCAAGCGGTAATCTGATTCACAGTCTTCATAAGCGACATCCAGGAACGGGTGTCGCTTTTTTATTTTTAAGAAAGATGTCCTGTTTCTCGATTCGCACACGCAGATGTTTGCTCACGTAGGCAAATCAAACGTTAGCGAAATTGGCCATCATGGCGAGAGGCTTATTGTGCAGCTTGTCGGACGACAGATTCGACGCGTCGATAATCCGGAAGTTCGCCGGCTGCGACTGGTTGTGCTGCGTTGCCGGTTACAGTCACAGTTTTAGGCACCCGCCATTTCCAGTGCTCGACATGGCCATCTGCGAAGGAAAGGTTGCATCCCTGGTTGTGGCGGTTGGCGGGAAGATCCCACCACATGTTGTGGAACCAAGTGTCAGACTGGATTGGAATGCCGAACAATGTGTCGACAATTTCATCCTCGTGCACATCAATAAATACCATTAATCCGCTTGTAGGCGGGTCCTTGATATCTGTGTATTTTTTATAACTAAGCGTCTGTTGAGCCATGAGTGGATCATAATCGGGGTATCCATTGATGGACTGGCTCATGTTATAGCTTCTGAGGCGTTGTTGACCCAACGTGGTACCGCCGGGAGTCCTCACCAGTGATTTGTCGGCGGGACAATGATAAATGGCCGCTGAACGGTTATATTGGTAAAGCATCCCATTTTCGATCCCCGCCAGATTGGTATCGAATGGAGCAAGGTTGGTGCACCAGGAGATACCACTGTCTATCGGTTGGCCTGAAAGAATGTCATAAACGAAGTTATTTGGCGGCATCGTGTCCGAGAAATCCAAGGTGTAAAGATGAAAACAAACCTCCATTTGCTTCAGGTTATTCATACAGGAAGCGCTCGCACCCTGAGATTTTGCACGGCTCAATGCCGGAAGAAGCAAACCAGCCAACAGGGCGATAATGGCGATGACTACGAGGAGTTCGATTAAAGTGAATCCCGCCCCGAGCCGCGAAGTATGTGGTCGCGTTTCTGAATTAACCACAGATCGAGGAAATAAGAGTGCCAGGCTCATGGGCGTTTTGTGACGCGTAATGCAAAGGAACAATGCACAATAGCAAAAGGAGGTGGTTTTGCCACTGTAAATTAGTGGGCTGAAATTCCCGTGTAGATTTTTAGCACTCAGCCAGAACCGGGAACCCGACCATCTCCCTGAGCATTAATGATTGCCAGATCGAGGTAATTCAAATTCAAATGATTAAGACGGCAAATGATCAGCCCGACTGCAGGATAATGGTGTGCCTATTATTAAAATGTGAGGAGATCCAGCAAGTTTTCACCATGGGTGGTCAGCTCCCAACGACTTCCCTTCTTGACGACGAGGTGCCGCGCAGGATTTTTTTTCTGTTCAGCCTCATTTACAGATAGGAGGAGGAATCTGCCATTCCCTTTTATTTCGGAAGTGGAGCGGGGGATTAAATTGATCGGAACGCCGTTGTAGTCCAACGCCATTTCGTAACCTACAATGCCCAGCTTCTCAGCGGTGGGATTGTGGGTGATCAGGGGGGCATAACGTTTCAAGTATTGAAAATTGGCATTGCGCACGAATACCCGGCAAAGCTCCGTCTCAGATTGTATAAAGTGAACCAGGCTGAAATTCTTTCCCTCCTGTTGCTGCGCCAGCAGAATCAAACGAGGGTCGATGCCATTTAGATTCTGGCCGTTCCAGTTTCCATGGTCATTTCGCTGGCCCGGTAAGTTTTTCCTGTGCCATTCGGCATAACGATCGTTCAGCAGGACATTCAGTTCATAGTGCACATGCGCACGATCTTTGGAAATGCCCTCGTGAGTGTTGGCGGTGCGGCCCATGACGGCAATATTTTCGCCAGCCTTCACGGCCTGACCGACATTCAGTCCCTCGCGAATGGAATGGAGATGAGCATAGACGGAGTAGATTTCCATGCCTTCAACCTGATGCTTTAAAATGATGTAATTACCGTAATTTGAGAGGGACGGCTTTTTGTTAATGTAGGCGACCGTACCATCGGCAGTGGCGTTAACCGGATCAATCGGTTCACCACGCCTATCCCGTTGAAGGCAGCGAATGTCCAGGCCCTCGTGCATTTGAAAACCATCGGAACGAACGCAGCCGAAGGTGCCACTCGTCCAGGTTTTGCCGACCGTACCGACAAAAAACCTTTCCTCGCCACCCTTTTCGAAAAGAGCCCGGTTGGTCGTGGGCAGTTGAAACAGTTCTGCCTGTGCGCGTAATCCACAAACGGCAATCAATAGCAGCGCAAGATTGCGTTTTAGAGGAACAGAAATTGAGCCTACCATGACTCATCCTTTTTGATGGCTTGGGAAAGATTATTCAGGCCGCGCACGATGCGTTCAGCTTCTTCACGAGACGCATCTGGAGTAAAAGTAAAAACACCATCGGCAATACTTTTGTTCATTACCGGAGCGCCGAGCCAGCGAGGGCTCTTACCGAAAACCGCCAGGATGGCGACCCGTTTACCCCGATTACCGGTGCTGACTCCTTGAAGGAGTTGAGTTCCCTCCCAATTCAATTTGAGTTGAATGGAAAACCCACCCATGTCATCCACGAGTTTGGCCTGGTCGATGCTCCCTTCGTCGATGAAGGCTTTTTTTTCCACATTTACGTAAATAGGATTTTCGCGGTAGACGGGCACGCTTTCATTGTGATCGGTTCCATCCTGGTTGGTTTCCAGGTGGAAGGAAATTTGCGTGACCTGTTTCTTCCTTGCTTTATCGGGGCTCTGGCAGCCGCAGATCAGCAGGAGAGCAGCAGTGCTCAGTAAATAGATATTGAATCGGGCCCATTTAGTCATCATAGTTCACTAAACAACCGAACTGCGTTGGTAATGTAAAGACTCTTATGGGTAAACAACACAATAAAGCTGAAAAAAAGAAACGTAGATTGGCTCGCAACAAACGCAAGAACGATGCGATTAACGCCAAAACCAAAGCCAAGCCCGCCAAAAAGGCCTAAGCTGAATCTTTTTTAGCCAACCGCCCGCAAGGGCGGTTTTTTGGTTTATGAGCCCATAGATCATCGCACTCTCAGACAGTCCGGCCGGGAACTTATTCAAGCTGGCAGTTTTGTTTTGGTGGTTTACCAGGAACATGAGGGAGGAGTGTCAGATGAACAATCTTCGGACGTGCGGTTCGACACGGCTCAGTGATGAACAAAATGGTTTTGAATCCAATCTTGCTGGCGCGGGTTAGATTTCGTAAGAGATTATTCTGTGTAAAGTTTAGACAGGCTGCGGGAGTAAATGGGATTTCGGAGCGCGATCATGTGCTTGCGATTGAACCAGCTAGCAAATGATAAGCTTGAGAAAATGCTTGCCCTCAGTTTGCATTTGAAGAACATTACTACTCATTCAATTTAAATGGTTAGGCACTGGTTAACCTCAAGGTAATTTTTTTATGGGACGCATATACAACAATATCATTGAAACTGTCGGACGTACTCCACTGGTAAAGCTTAATAAGGTTACTGCAGGCATTGATGCCACGATCTTGTTGAAGTGCGAATTTTTTAATCCCCTGGGCAGTGTCAAAGACCGAATCGGCATGGCAATGATTGAAGATGCAGAAAAACGCGGCGTCTTGAAAAAAGATACCGTGATCATTGAGCCAACCAGCGGCAATACCGGCATAGCCCTGGCGTTCGTGGCCGCTGCCAAGGGTTATAAGATAATCCTGACGATGCCGGAAACGATGTCCCTCGAGCGTCGCACCTTGCTGGCGATGTTGGGGGCCAAGCTGGTCCTCACACCCGGCACCGAAGGAATGAAGGGGGCAATTGCCAAGGCTGAACAGTTGGCCAAAGAGACGCCAAACTCATGGATCCCGCAGCAATTCGATAACCCTGCCAATCCTGAAATCCACAAAAAGACGACCGCCGAGGAAATTTGGGCAGATACGGATGGGAAGGTCGACATTCTCATTTCAGCGGTTGGAACTGGTGGCACTATCACAGGTTGCGTGGAAGTGATCAAACCTCGTAAGACTTCATTCCAGGCGATTGCGGTGGAGCCCAAGGATTCGCCCGTGATTTCGCAGGCGTTGGCTGGCCAACCACTGAAGCCTGGACCGCATAAGATTCAGGGCACAGGCGCCGGATTTATTCCCAAGAACCTGCATTTAAAGGACAGCAAAGGAAATGCACAAATCGTGGAATGCATTCAAGTAACCAATGATGATGCTTTCGCCATGGCGCGCCGGTTGGCGAAGGAAGAAGGATTGCTGGTTGGAATCTCCACCGGAGCCAATGTTATAGCGGCCCTGGAAGTTGCCAAGCGGCCAGCTAACAAGGGTAAGATGATTGTCACCATAGCCTGTTCCACTGGGGAACGTTATCTCAGTACTCCATTGGCGGCAGAGGCCAAGGCTGAAGTAGGCGGCTAAGCCACAGTTTTTCAGGTGCAACTTGTTGCATTAAAATTCCCTATTGACCTTTTGAGGTTGTTAGAAAATATTAGTTGCGTTCGAAGGGTTTTCAACGTAATTATATTGCGTAGGTCTAACTGGTTGTGCAGGTGAAGCGGTTAAAAAGTCACTCTTCGGCCCAACAGTTTCCCAAAATTCTAAATTCAAAAAGTTTCGGGGATAGTTTCTAGACCCTTCAAGTCATTACATAACGTTTATGAGTAATCCGTCAAATACGACAACCGACCTTGGTTCGGGCTATCTGGAAATCGCTGAAAAGGGTTTCGGATTTTTAAGGACAGCGCAAAACCATTTTCATCCTAAACCGACAGATATTTTTGTTACGCCCGATACGATCAAGCGTAACTTCCTGCGGGAAGGGTGCCTGGTGGAAGGTCCGACCCAGCCGCCGCATCGCGGTAACAGTCCGCAATTGAAGGCGGTGGATAAGGTCAACGACATGCCTTTTTCCGATTACACCAAGGCCATGCGTTTCGAGAACCTGACGACCATTGACCCGATCGAAAAATTTCTGCTCGAAACCACTCCCGACCTGCTGGAAACCCGTATCATTGATTTGGTCACTCCCATTGGGAAGGGCACGCGCGGCTTGATCGTGGCTCCTCCAAGGACGGGTAAAACGACCATTCTGAAGCAAATCGCCAATGCGATTACCACCAATCATCCTGAAGTTCATGTGATGGTGTTGCTGATCGACGAGCGCCCTGAGGAAGTCACCGACTTCCAACGTTCCGTCAAAGCGGAGGTGGTTGCTTCTTCAAACGATCAGGATTTGGAGACTCATGTCCGTTTGTCGCGCTTCATGATTGAGCGTTGCCGCCGCATGGTGGAAGCGGGCAAGGACGTATTTGTTTTGCTCGATTCCATCACCCGCGTCGCTCGTGCTTATAACAGCGTGCACGGCGGAAGCGGTCGCACGATGACCGGTGGTGTCGATGCTCGCGCTTTGGAAATTCCCCGCAAGATGTTCGCCTCCGCCCGTAAGATCGAAGAGGGCGGTTCGTTGACCATTTTGGCAACTGCGCTCGTCGATACCGGTTCCCGCATGGATGAACTGATTTTCCAGGAATTTAAAGGCACTGGTAACATGGAATTGGTGCTGGACCGCAAGCTGTCCGACCGCCGCCTGTTTCCGGCAATCGACGTCCCGAAGAGCGGCACGCGCAAGGAAGAGAAATTATTTTTGCCAAACCAGATCGAGTCGATCCGCAAGTTGCGTCGCACGATGGTTGATTTGAATCCCATCGAAGCCATGGAAACCTTGTTGGCTGCGCTGAAGAAGCACAAGACCAACGCCGAGTTGCTTTCCAAGCTCGCTTAATTTGGACTTTGCGGGCGCGGGAATGCAACTATGCCTGTCCGCGTTCCGCAAATCTTAAATCATGAAATCTCGGCCCAAAGCCGCCGAACCTTCGTCTCCGCTTTCGCGTCTGCCTTTCGAGCGGATGCAGCGTCTTCATCAGCTCATTCAGAAAGGCAGATATCCCAACGCGCCAAAGGTAGCCAGGGAATTCGAGGTTAGCTCCAAATCCATTCATCGTGATCTGGAATTCATGCGGGATCGCCTGGGGTTGCCAATTGGCTACGATCAAGACCGGCACGGTTATTATTATACGGAGGAAGTCGGGGCATTCCCGACCATTCAGGTGACTGAAGGTGAGTTGCTGGCGATGGTGGTGGCGGAAAAAGCGCTCCAACAGTATCGCGGAACAAATTTCGAGAAGCCGCTGATGACCGCATTCAAGAAAATGTCAGCATCACTTTCCGACACAGTATCGGTGAATATTGCCGATTTTGAGCAGACGATTTCCTTCAGCACGCGGGCGGAGCCGATTCTTAATCTCGAGATCTTTGATGCCTTGGGCAAAGCTGCGGCGAACCGGCAGCAGTTGGAATTAATCTATAGAAAGCCAGGGCAGCGCGAGACAGAGGTTCGCGTGATAGATCCATATCATTTGGCGAACATCAACGGAGAATGGTACTTATTTGCGTATGATCATCTGCGCAACGATATCAGGACCTTTGTCCCGGCGCGCATCAAGGCGTTTAAATTGACAGGCAAGAGATTTCCGCGTCCACAAAAGTTTTCCCTCGAAAAACGTTTGCGGAACAGTTTTGGGGTGCACTCTGCACAGGGAGATTTTCGTGTGGTGATTCGGTTTGCCGAAGTGGTGGCTGATTATATTCGTGAGAAAAAGTGGCATCACTCCCAGGAATTGATTGAACTGGAAGATGGCGGCGTGGAACTGCGCCTCAGGCTTTCCAGCCTGCAGGAAATCGAACGCTGGATTCTCGGCTGGGGAGGAAATGCCGTAGTTGTGGAGCCTCGCGAATTGGCCGACATGGTGCGTCGTTCGGCCGGGAATATTCTCAAGAACCAGGGTTGAAATAATGATTCCTGAGTTGTTTGCCAGTTTTCTATCAGTACGCTATTCTTCCGCGTCGTTGTAATCTTAAAACTAAATATGCGCAGAGTTTATTTCTTTTCACTCGTTCTTGCCTGTATTTTCCACTCTTCGACCCGGATGGCTGAGGCTGGGTTTCTGGACAAGTTGGAAACTTCACTCAACAAGCTCACTACCACTAACACCACTGGCACTACCAACCTCGCCACCACCAACGCCGGCAGCAGCACCAACATCAATCAAGCCGACCTCAAAGGTCTGAGCGAGGATCAGGTGGTGCTCGGAATCAAGCAGGCTTTGAGCAATGGGGTGCTGCAGGCTGTGAGCCAGTTGGGACATCAGGACGGCTTTCTGACAAATGCGAATGTCAAAATACCGATGCCCGATAAATTGCAAACGGCAGAGAAGACCTTGCGGAATTTGAAGCAGGATAAATTGGCGGATAATTTTATTACCACCATGAACCGGGCGGCCGAATTGGCCGTGCCAGAAGCGGCGAATGTATTCGGAGACGCGTTAAAACAAATGAACATTGAAGATGCCAAGAATATTTTGCTTGGTTCCAATGACGCGGCTACCCAGTATTTCAGCAAGGTTTCCCAAACGAATTTGTACGCAAAGTTTTATCCCATCGTGAAGAAGGACACGGAAGAGGCAGGAGTCACATCGGCCTACAAGCAGATGTTGGCAAAAACCACCGGCACAACCTCGAAATCCCTTGGATCATTTGGAAGTCTTGTGAGCAACACTTTGCTTAGCCCTGATGCAATGGACATAGATGCCTATGTCACAAACAAGACAATGGACGGGCTCTTTAAAATAATGGCTGAACAGGAGAAGCTGATTCGTCAGAATCCGGCCGCAAGAGCCACTGATGTGTTGCAAAAAGTCTTCGGAGCAGTCAAGCCAGCCGCTTAAGCCGATGCGATTTTAAACTTTGGGCACTGGCTCAGGAACCGTGCCGGGTTTTGATAAATCAACTTGTCGATGGCTTCGGCGCTGTGTCCGCGTTTGCGCATTTCGAGTGCGGTTTTGGGAACTGCCAGAGGATCGCTGATACCCCAGTCGCAGGCGCAATTCATCCAGATCCGTTCATTGCCGTACATTTCGATCATGTCGACAGCGCGGGCAGGGGAGCATTTGGATTCGGGATAGAGCGTCATGCCGGCCCACATGCCTGAGTCGAGCACGATTTTGACGGTGTGTTCTTCGACATGATCGATGATGACTCGCTCGGGTTTGATGCGCTTGTCGCTCTTGATTAAATCCACAATCAGCCGTGTGCCTTTCAGTTTATCTTCCAGGTGCGGTGTGTGAACCAAAATAAGTTGGTCGTGCTGCGCTGCAAGATCGACATGCTTTTCCAGAACCTTCAGTTCGTTGCGACTATTTTTATTGAGACCGATTTCGCCGATGCCAAGCACCGTTGGTTTGTCCAGGAATTTTGGGATGATGGCGATGACGTCTTCAGCGAGTTTGACATCTTCGGATTCCTTGGGGTTGATGCAGAGCCAGGAGAAATGAGGGAGATTGAATTTCGCGGCACGCTTGGGCTCATGCTCCGTCAACTGGCAAAAGTAATCGTAAAAACCATCGACGGAACTGCGATCAAAACCGGCCCAGAAAGCAGGTTCGCACACGGCCTGGCAACCGGCGGTAACCATGTGGACGTAGTCATCGGTTACCCGACTGACCATGTGAGCGTGAGGTTCGATATATCTCATTGGAGGCTAAAAAGTTTATTTCGTTCCAGGCCAGGCTCCGCACGCCGCTTTGGTTGTCGCCGCGGGAATTGGTTCGGTTGTGGGATCACTCAACGCAAGGAGGACGCGCTTGGCCTTTTCAGTGTTGCCACTGCTCAGTTCCGTGAGAGCCTGGCGAAAGGCTTTCATGCGGAAATCCTCTTCGCCGGGGGAGCGTTCGACGCGGTCGATAAAAGCGGCGAGATCGATGAGCTTGCAACGCGCATCCATGAAGTAAAGGTCGAGAGTCTGTTGACGTGTCATAAACTTCGTATCTTTGACGGCAACATAGCCGCTTTTTATTCGATAGCAATGAAGAGATGAAACCGCACCGGCTTGCAAATGGCAACAAGGATTCGACTCGGAAAAAGGGCCGGTTATCTGAATTAGCCGGTGGCCGATGTGCTGCTCATCCATTGGATGGCCGTTTCGGCGGAACCTTTCGGTGCAGTCGCCAGAACATTGTGATCTGCCAGCCAGAAAGTTTTGCCGCCACGATAGCCGGGGCAATTTCGCATCAACCACCGGCGGACCAGAACCCAGGGCACCAAAGGATCCATTAGACCAGCAAGGTAATGGACCGGCACGTGGGTTTGGCGAGCAGTGGGCCGGGGATCGTATTGATCCAGGAGCTTCAGGCGCGCCCGCATGGCCTGGCGATCAAGGTCGGTGCGGCGATTGGCGAACTCTTGAATGCTCGCGCGGGCTTCAGGAGAGTGGCGATGCCGGAAGTTCATATACATGGAGTAGAATCTTAGTTCGCTCCCGTAGCCTTTCATGGAGGTCTTTTCGCCGATGCGACACAACAGGCCCGGCCCCCATTTCCATGGATGCTTCACAAATCCGCCGGCGAGGATGATGCCTTCCACTTTGAATGAGTTCTTTCGCAGGCTGGTTTGGTGCAGCGCATTTGCCGGAAGATTTTTCTCCATCAGTGGCCAGGTAATTTGTGAGCCGAAGGATTCGCCCAATAACCATCCTCGCGTCAGACCACACTTCAACAATTCATCTTCAATGTTGTTGGCGTAGTCATCAATGTTCCAGGTGAGCGAGCGCGGATAAGTTATGTCCACGAAGCAGACTCGCTCCTTTAAAGCGGCGCGGAAGGCGGTTACGAGAGTCCAATCGCCGTGCAAGCCGGGCAGGTAAATCAAGGCTGGTTTGGAAGTGTCGCCGTGGACGCGGAGTTGAAGTGCTTCAGGCATGATGGATGTGAAACTAATTTCGCTCAAATATTATTCCATGATTTGTCCGGAGAAACAAACGGAAGAACAACGGAGCTGGTTGCAACATGGAATTCTTTCCTTATTTTGAACTTACTAAGCCAGCCGTAATGGCAAATTCAGCTAAAAGAAAGACAACTTACCCGCCGTGCAATTATTGGAGCTTTGCAAGCGACTTTTTTGAAGCCCGATGGTGCAGTGGACAGGGAGGCAAATCCTCAGCATTTACAGACGTTGCAGGTGAGTTTGCGGTCTCGTTGCTTCAAAGCCAATGTGATCGAAATGGCCAGTTTGGAGGAAGGAGAGAACCTGGTGTGTGGTTTGGCGCCGACACATGATCCAGGTGTGGGTGCTGTGCAAAATAATAAAGTCGCTCATACCTTCGATCTTGGTTCTTTCCACTGACACCTTGCCATCGTTCGGGCTGAGAAACACACTGGAGAGAAGCGGGTTCAAGGAGCGATCACCGGCGATGATGCCGCAATTGACCCCGACTTTGCCGAGGCGCTGGGGAAGGTCATTATCACCGGTTCCGAGTTCCATGCCAGCCGGGCCAAGAATTTTCGAGGTGAAGAAATTACTTCGGAGATGATCGATGAGCTCACTTCCTTGATTGGGCGGAGCGAGCATGACGACGCTTCCCAGGTTTTCGATGCGATGATTTGAAAGATATTGGCGGAGGAGAATGCCCCCCATGGAATGGGTAACAAAGTGGATATGGGCGGAGGAATCGGGAATGTGTTCGGTGAGTATGCGTTGGAGGTGGATGTCGGAAAGAGTCTCGAGGGAGAAGCGGGTTCCAGGATAGCTTACGTTCACGACGGAGTAACCGCGCCTTTGGAGATGCCATTCGAGGAGTTTCATTGAGATGGCAGTGCGCCCCAAGCCGTGCAACAGTATGACATATTCTTTTCCGGGCTGAGTGGCATTCAGTTCAGAAGCCGCTCCGTTGCTGATTGCAGTTGCCGGTTGGGCAAGCAGCAGAGCGCAGGTGAGGAGGGTTACTAATGAAAACATCGGTGACATGCCTATGTAGGTTGGTTTTGTTGCTTATCCGCCCGTTCACCCGTCGCTCGAAAAAGAGGTGAAGTTGACGGATGAGTGCCAGGAGAATGGGTTTGGCTAAGTCAGCAGTTTGACAAGTTCACGGTGATTGATTTTTCCAGTGCCGAGTTTGGGGATTTCACGCACCACCTTAATTTCACGTGGGACGCTGAGATTGGTAAGCCCTTTGGCTTTAATCGCACCACGGATTTCCTCCAGTTGCATTTTGGGTTCATTGGTCACGGCAATCAGCACCTCGCCCTTGCCTTCATCGGGCCTTGTGATGATGGCGACCTGGCAGCGCAATCCGTATTGGGGAAAAGCTCCGGCAAGCGCATCTTCGACGGCGGTCAGGCTGACCATTTCGCCGCTGACTTTGGCGAAACGCTTGAGCCGGCCGCGAACGAAGAGATAACCGTCGGAATCGACGCTGACGATATCCCCGGTATCGTACCAGCCGTCCAGTTCCTTGAATTTGGCCTCGGCATCGGGATTCAAATAACCGCGCATCACGTTGGGGCCGCGCACGAAGAGACGGCCTCCTTCTTCAACGCCCTCAACTTTTTCCAACTTAAATTCGATGCCCGGCAACAGGCGGCCGACGGAGCCGTATTTGGGATTTAACGGCGTATTGACGCTGACACAGGGGGAACATTCGGTGGCACCATAACCTTCAAGTACACGTACACCAAACTTCTGTGACCAGGTTTGAGCGGTGGATTCCTGGAGTTTTTCCGCGGCGGCAAACAAGTAACGCATGCTGCGGAAGTCATAAGGATGGGCTCTGCGGGCGTAGCCGTTGAGGAAAGTATTAGTGCTCAGGAAAACCGTGCAATCGGTGTCGTACAGCGCGGCAGGAACGATACGGTAGTGCAGCGGCGAAGGATAAATGAAGACGTATAATCCACGAACCAGCGGGAGCAAAGTGCCTACCGTGAGTCCGAAACTGTGGAACAGCGGAAGACAGTTGAAAAGCCGATCGGTATCCATGATGTCCGTGGCAGCGAGCATCTGGCGCATGTTGGACAGGAGGTTGCGATGCGTGAGTTCGACCCCTTTGGGCACACCTTCCGAGCCGCTGGTGAAGAGAACCACGGCGGTGGAGGCGGGATCAATGAATTCGCCACGACCGGAGTCAGGCAGAAATGAATTCGCATCCAGAGTGATCTTCAGAAGGGATGAGAATTTTTGAGAACCAGTCACGCGAGCTCGGATGTCCTCAAGATAAATCATCTCGATGCCTGACTCGATGAGCGGTTCAACTTTTAGTCTGGCGCGTTCAAGAAACAATTTGGAGGTGATGATCTGTTTGAAGCCAGCCAATTGAGCGCAGGCGAGCATGGTGGCTGTGCCGGTAGAGTAATTTAGAATGGCAGGTACTTTTCCCAGCTTCCAGAGGCTGAGCAGGGAAACGGGGAGCGTGGCAACGTTTGGTAGTAGAATGCCGACCCGTTCACTTTTAGGTGAGAGAGCAGCTTGCAGAGGTTTGCTCAAAACATCGGCTCCAACAATCAACCGGCGGTAAGTGAGATTTTGGCGGGTGGCATCCTCCAGAACCTCCATCTTCGGCATCTGTTTGGCTGAATCGAGGATGGCTGAGAGCACATTCTGCGGGCCAAAATCCATCTCAACTTGAAATTGTTGTTCCACCATGCGATCGCGCAGCCATGCGGTAAGCTTTGCGCGGGCTTGAGCCGTTGAGAGGTTTTTGGCTTCCGGATGGGTTAACACCTCGCTGAAATGGGCGGTCACCTTGGGGAACCATTTTCTCCAGCCGGGGTGGGGGCAGAGAGGCAATCGATTCGCGCCGCGCAGGTAACAGGTGATTACCTTGGCGGAGGTTTTGTGGAGCAGGAAGCCGGTGCCGTCGAAAAGCTTCATCAGTGTGCCAGTGCGAGAGAGGCGACCTTCGGCAAATAACACGAGTCGCCCGCCTCCCTGCAGGTGTTCCGCCATCCGTTTGACAGCAAAGGGAGAGGTGGTATCAATCGGAAAGGTGCGCTTGTTAAGCATGATCTTCCGATGCAGCCAGCTCGTTTGCGCCGAGACACTCGAAACGACGAACTTCCAATCGTCCTCCAGACAAACACCGAGAAAGAGCCAGTCGATCCAGGAAACGTGATTCGGAGTGAGCAATACGGGGCCGGGAGAGCTGAGCACGGTTTCGTTATACGCGCGAAATCCGTAGAGCCAGCGTAATAAGGTTCTAAGAAATGACTTCATGATGGTCTGGTTTAAGCTGAGACATTACGCCTGCGAAATGAAGCAAAAAGCAGGCCGAAAATGGCGATGGTTGCGATGCCAACGGAAATTGGCGCTATAAGGCGGTCGAGGGGAAGCGTGCCGGGGCGGCCGAGATCCAGTGTGCAGGCAAGAATGGCTCCTTCGCCGGGCATGGGTGCGGAGGCCAAAACTTCGCCAGTGCGGCAAACCGATTGGGAGATACCCGAACTGGCGAGCCGAAAGATGGGAACAGCATATTCAGCGGCACGGATGGGCGCCACGCGGGCATGCAGTTCGTGTTGATGTCGGCCCCAGTCAACGAGGTCCATCGTGGGGACAATGATGGCTTGAGCGCCGAGCCGAATGAGTCCATCGGTCACGCGGCTGTAGCTGAGGTCGTAACAAATACAGATGCCAATTTTGCCCCAGGGGGAGTTCCAGAGGTTTTGCTCTTTTGCTGGAAGGCCATCCTTGAAGAATTGAATGGGGACACTTTTGCCCTGGCGAAAGATGATTTCGCCAGATGGGTTGATGACGAACGCAGTGTCGTTGAAATCGTCTGCTGAAACCGGGTCTTTAGCGCCGATGATGAGATGGCGTTTATGTTCACGGCACCATTCCATGATGATTTGCGGCACCGGACCGTTGAAGGTGTATTCGCTGAGGACGAACAACTGGGCGTCGGGATGGGATTTGAATAATTTGTTCAGGTGAAAGACTGCTTCTTTTTCGGAAGGGAATTCGAGTTGAACGCCGGCGACGGAGAGTTGTTTTGCAGGGTCAAGAGCGGCTTGGCTGGGGCGTGGTTGATTCAGGGCGATGGCGAAAACGGTAAACATGGCGAGACGAGTGAGGAATAGAGTCTTCCCCTTGAGCAAGCTCGTGAGAGCGATTGCGGCCATCAGCAGGAAGCCAATGCCATATATGCCGGTGAAGTGGAGGAAAGCCATGGGTACATTGCTGGAGAACGCGTAACCAATGTTCATCCAGGAGAATTTCAGGTAGTAAAGTTCGCTGCGAAAATATTCGAGCCCGGTCCAAAGAAAAGGGATTAGAAGAGTGGCTGGGATCGTGCCGAAGTGCACTCGGGCCATGCGGGAGAGCAGGAGAAAGGTGGCGAGCCAAAAGGAAAGGACGAGCCAAAGAGCAATTGCGGCGGGACCGAAGATGTTCCAAAAGAATGAGAGCTGCGGAGCATAAGCTGCGAGACCGACGCCGAGACCGAGATAGAAAGTGAACCTTGAAGAATGGCTGCGCGATAACTCGAAAAGAGAGTAGGCGAACAGCGCCATCAAAGCGGTGCATGCGGCAAAAGAATAGGCCAGTTGAAAGGAAACGACCGCCAACACAGCCAGCGCGAGAGTCTGGGGGATGGTTGGAGGTGCGGTATTGGGTTGTGATGCTGGATGCGTCATAACACAGTCCTTATTGAGTTATTTGGCGGACACAGTTTTCGAGATTTGTTCGGCGTTCACGTTTACGACGGAAAGTTCGGAAACGATTTGACGGGCACGAGGTGCCGGGATATCGCCCCAAACGGTTTCGGCAGCGGCGTAATAGTGCGGGAGAATTTGGAGGATCAGCTTGCTTCCGGCAGGGGTCAGAACAACGTTGAAGGCGCGTCGATCCTGAGAGTTCTCCGCGCGACGGACCAAGCCACGGGATTCGAGACGATCAATGAGGCCGGTCATATTGGAGCGGTGCATGATGAGTTGGCGGCTCAGTTCGATTTGAGTGCAACCCTGTGGCTGATCGTGCAAAAGATTGAGAATGTTGAACTGGCTTGGGCTGAGATCCCAGCGGGCGAAGAAGACACGGCTGGCATTCCAAAGGTTTTCGGCCGTGCGGAGGAGTCCGATCAAGGCCTCGTAACGGCTTCCGGGCGTTACTGATTTACGATTCATGAAAAACGTTTACAGGTAGATTGTTTATATGTCAACCAATAAGAAATATTGCGTAGCGCGCCGATTATTCTGCATGGCAAGGACGGCGGCGTCAGGAAGCCGTGGAGATTTTGTGAAAGAAGCCTGCCGCTGTGGCACAGGTGGCTCTGCTAAGTTCTTCCAGGGAACATTCTTTCACGCTGGCTACAAGCTCGGAAATTTCCTTCACGTAACCTGGCTCACAACGTTTGCCGCGGTAAGGCACCGGGGCGAGGTACGGTGAGTCTGTTTCCAGCATGAATTTGCCGAGCGGGGTGGCGGCAATGGTGTCGCGTACGGTCTGGGCATTCTTGAAGGTGGCAATGCCAGTGAAACTTACCAGAGAACCCATTTGCAAAACTCGTTGCATGGCGGCGGGATTGTCTACAAAGCAATGGAAGACGCCTTTCACTCTGCCAATGAAAGGCTCCATTTGTTTAAGAGTATCTTCGAGTGAAGAACGAGTATGAATGATGCAATTGAGGCCGCACTCCGCAGCCACCTCCAACTGTTGTTGGAAGATCGCTGCCTGCTTCTTTTTGTAACGTTCGTCATCCTCCGGCGTGCCCTTCTCCTGCTGGGTGCTCGGTAAACGATAGTAGTCCAAACCGGTTTCCCCGATGGCGACCACCTTGGGATGGTTCGCCAGCAGACGCAGGGCAGGACGCAAGTCATCCGGAGCCTCTTCCACATTGGTCGGATGCCAGCCTACCGCTGCATAAACGCCGGGAAATTGTTCGGCTAATTCGATTGCGCGCCTGCTGCTCTCAAGATCCGTGCCAATGCTTATTATTTTTGTGATGCCAGCTGCTTCAGAGCGGGCAATCACCTGCTGCAAATCCTGGGCGTAATCCGGATAATCCAGATGTGCGTGTGTATCGTAGAAAACAGCCATATTTCCTTCCATCTCAAAGGTTCACCCATGAACCGCGTTTACCCTCACTCTGAATCCACTTGCAGGAATCTGCAATGAAGGACTTGCAAGCGCCTGTGCGTAAATAAACAATCGGCTTGCAATACGGGGAATGGATTCAATAGATTCTAGCGCATCGTTCAACCGCATATTGCATTCAACTATGGCACGTCCAGTTACATTATTTACCGGCCAGTGGGCTGACCTCACGTTCGAAACCGTTGCTCAGAAGGCCAAATCCTTTGGCTACGATGGTTTGGAACTGGCCTGCTGGGGAGATCATTTTGATGTTAACAAGGCGCAGGATAAGGCTTACTGCGATGACCGGAAGGCCATCCTCGCCAGGCATGGGCTGAAAACCTGGTCGATTTCCACGCATCTGGTTGGCCAGGCGGTTTGTGACAACATCGACGAGCGTCATAAATCGATTCTGCCCCCACACGTTTGGGGCAATGGCAAGCCCGACGATGTTAAGAAGCGTGCGGCTGATGAAGTGATTAAAGCGGCTTATGCAGCGAAGAATTTGGGTGTCAGCGTGGTCAATGGTTTCACTGGTTCGAAAATCTGGAGTTTGCTCTACAGCTTTCCGCCAGTAAGCCCCGCGCAAATCGAAGATGGTTTTGCTGATTTCGCAGCCCGTTGGAACCCCATCCTCGATGAGTTCAAACGTTGCAAAGTAAAGTTTGCCCTCGAAGTGCATCCGACAGAAATTGCGTTTGATATTGTCAGTGCGGAGCGTGCGCTGCAGGCCATTGGCAATCGTCCTGAGTTTGGATTCAACTACGATCCTTCGCACCTTGGTTATCAAGGAGTGGACTACGTCGGTTTTATCCGCAAGTTCGCCAAACGTATTTATCATGTGCATATGAAGGATGTTTATTGGTCGAGCACACCCACGGAAGCCGGTGTTTTTGGCGGACATACAAACTTTGGTGATCCACGGCGATTCTGGGAATTCCGCTCACTGGGTCGCGGATCAATTAATTTCGAGCGCATTATTCGCGCTTTAAATGACATTAACTACCAGGGCCCCTTGTCTGTTGAATGGGAAGACATTGGCATGGACCGCGAGCATGGCGCTGCTGAAGCTGCCGCTTTTGTGAAGAAAGTGGATTTTGCTCCCAGCAAGGTTGCTTTCGATGCGGCTTTTGATAAGAAAGCCCAGGCGAAGAAGTAGCATCCATTTCAATTTGTTTTTGCGCAGTCCTCAGGAATGGCTAAATGCCAGGCCTGAGGGCTGGTTGTTTCGGGAGCTTGACTTGAGAAACACCCTGATCGTCGACCGCATGTTGGTACGCGCCAGCCTCTTCCTTTCTGCCCAGTTTCTCTGCCAGACTGACAAGCTGTTTGTAAATTGCCGGCCGGTCCGGATAGTCAGGACATTCTTTCAGAAAAGCCTGATAAACCTCGTAAGCCTCCAGATGGTGTCCGAGCGCAATCAAACGGGTGCCGAGATTTAGCATCAAACGAACTCGTTGTTGAGGAGTAGGCTCCAGTTTCAAGGCTTGTTGCAGCGCATGAACCGAGGATTCTGACTTGTCTTGCCCCTGATATAACTCGGCTAATTTTTCAGACAGCACGGCGCTTTGCGCGGTTAGTCCGAGCTTCTCCAGCGCCGGAATGACTTCCGTTGCCTTGGTGCCATTGGCCATTTTGAAATTGGCCGCACGCAGGTAATACCATTCCAGCATCCGGCTGTGCTTTCGTTCGAGTTCCGCCAGTTGCTCCTGAGGACCTTTGGCAAATGGACGGTACAAAGGATCACCGACCACAGTGGCTTGCCATGATAGAACAGCCTGGCAGGCATAAGCAGCCTCGCCGAAACTGAAGCCGGAGAACACAAAACGCGCGTAGAAAATGGCCATGTCCGGTGTGCCGGCAAGGTAAGGTTCGTCCACGCAACCCATGGTTGCAGTAACGCCTTTGGCCAGAAACGGACCCACCCATTGTCGCGTCGTGGTCCGCAGACTGGCCGCGCTGATGGAGTGGAGATGATATGCAAATGCGCCGGGCATGAATTCAACTGTCGGACGCGTAAATGGCCCGGTAATGCTTTCCTCGTACCAACCGGAGTAGAAGGCCACCTGACTCAAAGGAAAGCTGATTGGAAAAGTGCCTGGCGCTTCATCCACCACGGTTTCGAACCCCAGCCGACGACAAACCTCCGACGCACCCCGCAGCCAGTCTTCTCCCTGTTTATAATTTCCCGAAGTGATTCCGCGCAAATCGAAATAGGCCCGGCCCCATAGGCCATCCGTCTCGGCTTGCATCGCCTTGTCCACCAAAGCTCGCGCAATCGCAGGAGAAGGACCATCTAGCCTGGCTACCATGAGCAAATTATTCGTCGGATTCATGGCCGCTGCATTCGTCGATCCAAAGCTGGCATTAACAAGCGGTCCAGCGCGCATGTAGTGCTGCTCGATCAACGGCAGGCAAGCCAGCTCACTATCCACGGCGGCTTCATTCCGGCGCAGTTCCGGTTGCAATTTCTCCTCGCCTTCCTCTTTCAGCTCCGGGTCTTTTCCGATGACCAGCGGAACTCCGTAGCAAAGCACCAAATAGCGTATTTTGGCATCGGTAACCTTGCGGACTGCATGCTCGCCTTTTCCGTCTGCACCGGGAACGGATTTTAATCTGAAATGAAATAATCCATTTTCAACGAGCGCCTTGGACAAAGGCTTCTCCAATTGTTCGTGGAATTCCAGGCGGTTGATCGTCTCACGCGTCGGCATATCGAAACCAAATACCTGGCTCGCCGGCACTTCCCGAACCCTGGCGTAATGTTCCGCAATGTCTTTGGATTCAGGCACCCTGGTGTTATAAACCACCACCACTTCATCACCACGCCCGGCTGCGTGAAGGATGGAAGGCGATCCCAGCAGTCCCAATACCATCAAAATGTTGAAAAGTTTGTTCATTTAGTGCTCGTCAATTGACTGCTTTCGGCATTCATTGGCAATGCATCCTCATAATTCACTTTCAAGCCGTCGTATGCCAGTTCCACGCTCGGTGGAAGTTCCGCTTGCGCAATGTCATGGTCATAATCATGTGTCAAATGCGTGAAATAAGTCCGCTCGGCTCCAATGCGTCTGGCAGTCGTTAACGCTTCATCCAGGCACATATGCGTCGGATGCGGTGCCCGGCGCAGGGCATCCAACACCGCCACTTCGACGCCGCTGACTTGTTTTATGGCTTCGACCGGAACTTCCTTGCAATCACTCAAATAAGCCAGCTTTTTCTTACCACCTTGGACGAACAAATAGCCATTCGTAATCATTCGACCGTGCGGCAGGGGCAAAGGGGTGATCTCAAGATCTCCAATCGTAAAAGGCCCTTCAATTATCCGCTGTTCTGGGATAAAATATCCCTTCGGCCACGGTCCATCATGGAAGGCATAAATGAACACACGTTTAAGGTCGTTCATGGTATTCTGATTGGCATAGATGGGCAGCGCCCCATTACGCAAATCGCAAAATCGTCGGCAATCGTCCAGGCCCATGATATGGTCCGCGTGTGAATGAGTAAAAATCACCGCATCCAGCCAGCGGATGTTCTCGCGCAGAACCTGGGTGCGAAAGTCAGGCGTGGTATCAACTACTAGTTTTATCTGGTCAGTGGCGATATAAATAGATGGGCGGGTGCGATGGTTCTTAGGGTTCGCCAGAAACGACTCCGGATAGTCGGTCCCGATCATCGGCACCCCTTGGGAGGTTCCGCTGCCGAGAAATGTGAATGAAAATGACATTACTTAAATTTTCTTTTTGCCGAACTCCGGCTTAATCGCCAGATTGGACAGGAACGAATGTAACATGTTGACAACGTTGCGCATTAAAAACCTTGCTCTGGTGGCCGACCTGACTTTGGAAATCCAACCAGGCTACAATGCCATCACCGGCGAAACCGGCGCGGGCAAATCCATCATCATCGGCGCCTTGAACCTCGTTCTGGGCGAACGCGCCGACCGCACACTCATCCGCAGTGGCAGCGATGCCTGTTCCGTCGAAGCCGTATTTGACGTCTCCAGGCTCAAGGCTCCGCTCAAAACCTTTCTCGACGAAAACGGTCTCGAACCGGTCGAAGATGGCCAACTCGTTCTCAAGCGCTCCTTTACCAGTGCCGGCACCAATCGCCAGTTTATCAACGGTTCGCCCACCACGCTCGCCACTCTCGGCGCCATCGGTCAATGGCTCGTCGATATGCATGGCCCGCATGACCATCAATCTCTCCTCAACGCCGCCCGTCAGCTTTCGATCCTCGACGCTTTCGGCGGCTTGGAAGGGAAGCGCAATGCCTTTGCCGAACTCGTCCATCGTCGTTCCGCACTCGAAGCTGAGAAAGCCTCTCTCATCATCGACGAAAAGACTTACGCCCAGCAATTGGATCTCCTCCGTTTTCAGGTAAACGAAATCTCGACGGCCAAACTTCATCCGGAAGAGGAGGAGCGGGTTCAGCAGGAATATCAACGCGCCAGCAATGCAGCGAAGCTTCTGGAATTGAGCCAGACGGCCTTGAACCTCTTGAGCGAAGACGAAGCTTCCTTGCTCACCCAGGCCGGACAATTGGGCCGCACCTTGCAAGAATTGCAACGCGTCGATGCCAGCGCCGCGAATCTCGTTTCCCAACACGAGCAACTCGTCAGCGGCCTGAACGATTTGCAGGGCGACCTCTCGCACTACGCCGACAAGCTCGACATCGATCCCGCCCGTCTGCTCGAACTCGAGGAACGCCTTAACGTCATCCATTCCCTCAAGCGCAAGTATGGCGCGTCGCTTGAGGAAGTCATCGCTTTCGGTGACGAGGCAAGCAGGAAGTTGCAACAGCTCGAACAACGCGACGAGGAGTTGAACCGCATCAACAGCGAACTCAAAAAGCTCGATGCGGAAATCTGGAAGGTCGGCCAGGACCTCTCCGCGCAACGCCGCAAAGTCATTCCGCAATTGAGCAAGGCTGCTGTCAAACAACTCAAGGACCTCGGCTTTGCCCAAAGCCATTTCGATGTCACCATCACCACAGTGATGAAGGATTCGATCTCGAAAGCTGGCTCTCAACTCTCCAGCTCCGGCCTCGACACGATTGAATTCCAATTTGCTCCGAACGTCGGCGAACCCGCCCGCCCTTTGCGCGCCATCGCGAGTTCCGGCGAAATGGCCCGCGTCATGTTGGCTCTCAAGACGGTTCTTGCCCAGGTGGACGAAATCCCAGTGCTCGTTTTTGACGAAGTCGATGCCAACGTCGGCGGCGAGACCGCCAATGCCGTCGGCGAAAAGATGCAACAAATCGCCAAACAACGGCAGGTCCTCTGCATCACGCACCTGGCCCCCGTCGCCTCGCACGCTACCGCGCATTACGTCGTGAGCAAACAAGTAAGGGAAGGGCGTACCATCTCCGACATCACCTTGTTGACTCGGAAAGACCGCATCACCGAACTCGCCCGCATGCTCGGCGGCCAATCCGACGCCGCCCGCAAACACGCCGAGGCGCTGTTGAAGTAGGAGGGGTAACAGGCTCCTGCATTTTGAATGTTGCCCCACAACTGTTTTAACCTTCCGATACCGACCGTTGGCGTCCGATACCTTCCGATAGCTTCCGATACCGACCACCACGATGCTTAATGCATCTCCAAAAACAGGTGGCCGGACTTCATTACCTTCATACGCCCTCCGAACACATTTTAAAGTGCGAAAGCGACCTCCGACGGCCGACAACAAACCGCCTCTCAACCGACACTTTGTAATTTGGGCTGTCATTTAAAATAAAAAAGATGTGCCGTTAACTGCCGTTAACTCGAGATAGCTCGTGTTAACTCAAGGTCAGCGCGCGAACCAGCCCCAAAAGCCAAATGCAATCCGCCTTGACCGGCAACCGACCCGCTATGTGTCACATCATTCCGAAGTCTCATAATTTCTTCCTTTGATTTGAAAGCACTCCTGTGTGTTTATAGCCATTTATACCTCATGTGTGCCCCCAAGTGTATGGTCATGTCAATAATCCTTCAATTGAAATATACCATACGCATGAAGGTATAAGAAGGCCTTGTGTTCTTGCTGTCGGCCGCTTCGTTGCAAGTCAGGCTAATGAGCTTCCCGTGCT
>NZ_ABOX02000044.1 GCF_000172555.1 Pedosphaera parvula Ellin514 | reverse complement strand
CCCGCGGGCGGAGGGTTTCAGGTTTTGGCAATCTCCACCACGTGGTTGTCATAGAGATAAAGACCGGGAACGGCGTAGTTGCTCCGGGGGGTTTTGGGCTTCTCCTCAATGGAGATGGCCCGGCCTTGGGCATCAAACTCCACCACGCCGTAGCGCTCGGGGTCATTGACGTGGTAGCCAAAGATGGTGGCGCCGCCCTTAAACTCCGAGAAGGCCTGGCTGAAGCCGTCCCCGCCATAGAAAACGTTGTCGCCCAGGATCAGGGTGACCGAGTCCCGGCCAATGAAGGATTCGGCAATGAGGAAGGCCTGGGCGATGCCCTCGGGGCGGGGTTGCTCCCGGTATTCGATCGCAAGCCCCCAGTGGCTCCCATCCCCAAAGAGCTGGCGGAAGCGGGGCAGATCGTGAGGAGTGGAGATGAGGCAGAATTCGCGGATGCCGCTCTCAATCAGGGTCGTGAGCGGGTAATAAACCATCGGCTTGTCATAAACCGGCTGGAGCTGTTTGCTGGCGACCAGGGTCAGCGGAAACAATCGCGATCCGGCCCCGCCAGCGAGTATAATGCCCTTCATTTACCAGACAGTGTAAGAGCAACATTTATAATTGAAAAGCGCAACTTACTACAGGAATGCCAGATCTAAAAAGCTGGCGATACGCTATTTGGAAGAATCAATCCGGGAAAACCAATCCAGAATTTCCTGCTCGCTTAATTGTTTCCTTTCGGCTCGAAAGCTCTTTCCTGCGCTTAAAGCATCATAGGTTGATTGCACCTTGGAGATTTGAAACTTGGGGGAAAGGTTATGCAGCAGCAAGGGATTAGGTGTTGCCAAAATGAGGGGACCGGTAAAAGAGTCCATGCTTCGCAGGCCGGGACAAAACAACTCCGGGGCGATCAGCGTTTGATTGCTATTCACATCCAATTGATCCAGGTCGGAGACAACACCGTTTGCTGCCGGGGCAGCAAGCAATGACCAGAGTCCGGCATGCCCGGTGCCATATAGGATGATTCTCAATTGTCTCAGGTTAATACTATGGAGGGATTGGCAGGCGGCGACAATATCTCCCACGCGGTTTTGAAGATAAGTTCGGTTGTAAGTGTTAAAGAAAATGGAGAGTTGGTCGCGTGTTTCAATAGCAGGAGAATTATTCAGGACGGCGACATGATAGTTTTTCTCGAGGAGAGATTGTGCGATACCGACTGGTGAACCTGCTTCGTCCAAGTAAGGAGATTTGCCTGGTGGACTGACCAGGAGAACCAATGTTTGTCTCCCTTTCGCTCCAGCTTTGGAGGGAATGAAATGGAGAAGCTCAAGAGGTTTTGATTCAGTTTCGCGATGAATTTGAACTGTTTGAAAAGTGTAATTTGCGGTTTTTGAAACGGTTTTTATTTCGGTATTCAAAGCCGCTCCAGGCCAATTCAGTTGAAGCGTGCGCGCCCAGGCTGGTGTCATGACGTTTTGATAACGTTTCCATCCGGTTTTGTCCCTGGGTGTTAAAGCATCCAGAGCGGATTGGTGAGAGCTGACGAGATATTGGATCAATTGTGACTGGGAGACTGCGTTGGAAGGCAGTTTGCCATCAGGGAAAACACGCAAGTCCTCATCAGATTCCTTGGTGTAAGCCAGTTCAGTAACCGGCGTATCGGTTTCGTCGATGAGCCACCGATCAAACCATTGGTACACCGCCTCCCGGCTGGTTTGATTGTAGTTGTGGTTGAAATCAAACCGGACATAGCGGAGCTTGTCCGGCGCCTTGAAAAGGTCGTAGATATGTTGGATGGCCGGTCCCTCCAAGGTCAGCATGGTTTTTGTCCAGTCACCCGTGCAGGCAACCATGATTTGCGGGCGGGGAACGGCGGCCGCAGCTATCTCCATGTTTGAGAATTGCACGCGCAAGCCTGGCATGTTTTCGCAACCACAACCACCCTGCATGATGTGGCTGACCATTACGACCGGTGCCTGGGCTGCGAGCCGGTCATCAATTGCTCCCAGAATGAAAGTCTGGGTGCCACCACCAGACTCACCGGTACAGGCGAGGCGATGTTTGTCGACCTCGGGCAGGGATTCCAGAAAGTCCAGCGCGCGAATGCTGTTCCATGTTTGGAGACCCATGAGGGAGATGTTCCAGAGCAGGTTGGCCGGATCATTCGTCCCGAAGTTTCTGTGGATCTTGTAAAACTCCTTCGTGACCGGCGATTCAGGAAAGTGTGTATCATTGTAGCCAACCATGTCGTATGAGAAGGCAATCATTCCCTGCTTCGCGAAATTGATGCAACGTGCCGGGATGCTACCCTCCTTTATATCTGTCAGCCGGCCATTTTCCCAATGACCGTGTGGGTTGAGAATTCCCGGAAATGGTCCAGCTTTACCCAAAGGACGGTATAAATTTCCAGCCAGATAAAAGCCGGGATAAGTTTCCAAATAAACCTTCTCAACGCTGTAGCCGTCACATTCGATTCTTCCGAACAATTTTGGGTGCAAAGGAGTTTTTTCGGGCATTGGCCAGAGGCCGGCGCTAACAAGTATTTGTTGACGAATTACGTTGGCACGGTCCTGCCACTCCTTTTGAGTGTTGATGACGGGAAACTCTCGTGGGGAATTAAGGTCCTTACAGACGGCGTTGTCGGCCCGAACAATGAATGGACACAGCGCAACAAATGTGATGAAGCAATATATGCGTAGCCGGTGAAACATGAGGAAGTTTTAACTTAACCGGCTCAACGGGAAAGAAGGAAATGCCTTTGATTTGAGGCGGCGTTGTCGGGCTTGCCTCAAACCAAAATCCCTCCTGCCATTCGGAAATTTCTTTCGGCATTCGGTATCGGGTTCAGGGAACATTACCGATGGCTGTTATCTGAATTTCAGGATCCGTGGTTTGTTCTTGTTCGTGGAAAGTTTGAAGCCTATGGCGTGCGGAGCGACCGCCAGTAAAGCGACCAGGAAGAGCAGGAACATTTGGCTGGGTGTCAAAGCGCTTAATCCTCCAATGCTGGAAATCGTGATCAGTGCGATGATGCCGGCAACGATGTAGCAGGTGGTCGTGAAACGATTCAATGCCTTCTCCAGCCTGACCTCGCGGGTCATCGATTTCTCAGCGGCGTGTCCAGCGACCAAAGTGGCATAGTGAGGAAAGCTTCTTCTGGGGACTTCCTGCCAAATGCCATTTTCCCGAAGTTGATAAATACGGAAAGCTGCGCTGGATTGCGGCACCACCAAAAAGACTGGAGGCTTTACCTCCAGGCACTCCAGGATCGCCCGGAAAAACTCTGCCATTTCACTTTCAACTTGTTCATCCAATCTGGCACGAAATTCGATCAGGGCTGCGTATTCCTGAGTTTCAAGGTCCAAGATTGCCAAATCGGCATAGCAAGGGTAGGACTCATCATCCAGCCGATTCGTGCTGAATAATTTAGGCAAACCCAGCCGGCGTTTGGTGGCTTCGTCGAGATGAAAGGAAGGTCCACGAAAAACAGAATCTTCCGGATAGTTGGATTCGTGCAGGAAGACCAGAAAGTCTTCTTCGAGCTTTTCCTTATCTTCAATGAGGGTGTCGGACATTCGAGTTGAGATGGTGGGATGTTATTATGATGGTTCCGCCATGGTCGAAGCTTCATCTTGGGGAGGTTCCACTGGAACTGGGGGACTGAGGAATAGTGCCAGAACTGTTCGTAAACCGGCTTCCAAACGTGTTGGTGGGGCTACCGAAGCCGGAGTCGGTTCCAGACTGATTGCCTACGCTGCCGATAGCATTGGGTATGTCAGGAAGTATCGCCTGAGCGTCGGTTTGCAGGTCCTGAAGGGCGGCTTGGAGACTGTTTAAAAGCGCCAATTTAGACTGCGCGGGCTGGACATTGTCGGTAGAAGTTGTGCCTCTTGCTGCTGCGAATATGCCAGGACTAATCTCCACTGCTGCCGGGGCCAGAATCTGATAGGGTGGTATGGAAGGGAGGACCGGCGCATTAGGCCCGGTCGGGGGACCAGTTTGGACGATTAACTGGTCTGAGGGATACGTTAGAGGCGGAGTCGCCAGCACTCCTGCCGCGGGAACTGCGGCGGAACTGGAAAAGTTTTGGCTCAGATCTTGGGAAACATCGATGCCGAAGTTATGAGTCAACTGGTTCGGGGTCTGGTCATTGCCAGCAACGAAAGTTCCCACAACTGCAGTTGTTGGGCCTGGAGTATTTGTTGCCACAGTCAGGCTCTGGATCTGAGCCAACAATTGACGGGCTCTATCAATGTCATTTTGAAGAGCCTGTAGAATGAGATCAATGTTTCCAATAAAGATTCCATTCGTGCTGACGAAATCCTGGTCGGAGCCAATCAACCCGCTATTCGTAGTATTTACCGAGGAATTTGCGGGAGTTGCTCCGGAGACCGCGGGCAATGTTTGCGTCTGAGAGGGTTGGGACCGAATGGCAGGTGTAAGCAGGAGAAGGATCAAAAAAAGGATAAACGGAGTTTTCATAAAAATCCATCATTCGGGCACCACAACTGGGGTGGATTTAATCCTTAAAACCACTTAAATGTAAGAAACCCCACTTCCTGCAACTTCTCCATGGGGTGTTTCCCTTAAATCAACAAATAGTTTGTTTAACTCCCTTATTATTCGAGATTGAAAACTCCAAAATAGATGTTCGGATTTAACCCCTTGTTTTGTGCGCGACGGGAGGTTACTTGGAAGTTCCGCCAGCTGAGGAATGCCCTGACGAAACGGATCTTCCACCGCCAGCAGCAGGCGCAAAAGGGGTCATCCCACTTCTCGTACCCGTGCCCATGTTGGGAGATTGGGGAGTGGCAACTCCACCGCCCGCGGGAGATTGGGGAGTGGTAGCTCCACCGCCCGCGGGAGTTTGAGGGGTAGTGCCAAACGCGGCACCCGGCGCAGACGACACGGACCGACTCACGCCACCAACATTAGGTCCGAAGGCGCCACCGGGAGCTGTCGCAGTGGGGGTCCTTAATGCTGGATTTGCTACTCCAAAGGTGTTTGTAAGGGGAATTGTATTGGTAAGGGGAGCCCCAAACCCATTGGTTAATGGAGTACCGAAGCTATTTGTAAGGGGAGCCCCAAACCCATTGGTTAATGGAGTTCCAAAAGCGTTTGTCAGCGGGGCGCCAAACGTATTCGTAAGATTACCAAAACCTGCATTGGTTCCAAATTGGCTGCCTGTGCCTCCAGCACTAACGATAGCGGTGTTGATGACGGGGAGTACCGCTTGAGAATCAGCTTGTATATCCAGAAGAAGGGTTTGGAGACTTGCCAGCAGCGCCAACTGATCCTGCGTGATTTGAGTGGTTCCAGACGTGACTGTCGTGCCAAAAACGCTGGGACGAAGCTGGACTCCCACTTGGCCCAAGGTTGGATTTGGCGTGGCTGCGGCCGTGAGCGGGCCATTTGGTCCGGTCAATCGACCAGGTGGCGCAGTCAGGACTGGGGAAACCTGTCCTGTCGGGGAAAAAGCAACTGCACTGTTGCTTAAATTGAGGGCCAACTGGCTCAGAGTTTGACCATTACCTGAAACGAATGTCCCTGGAGTAATTACCCCTCCTGTGGCAGTAGATATCATTCCTGTGGCCGTAGACCCTTGGAGTTGTGCCAACAATGCACGAAGCTCATCCGCATCATTCTGAAGGTCCTGTAGGACGATTCCATTGGTTCCAGCAAAAATGCCATTAGTTGCAAATAAGTTTAGGTTTGAGCTTACCAGCATGCTGTTAGTTATGCTGTTGGTGGTAGTTGTCGCACGGGCGACGGAAAATGGGCTCTGGACGGTTTGAGCCCAGATAGCCAGCGAAGTCAGGGACAAAAGGGTGGTTAGCAAAGTCTTCATAAATTTCCCGTGATTTGGGTATCCATAGGCAGCAGAATTGGTTTTCAACCCCATCTAAAACAACCAACTCCATAACAGGCACTTTCTCCATGGGGTGTTTCCTGTAAACTTCCCGGAACTGGGATCGAGCGGGGTTGAACCTTGGGGTTCGATGTATATACCGAACGCCAAAGTTAATTTCCGGAATGGGAAAGAGAACCGGAATGAAAGCAGGCAATTAGTTTGGTGGTAATGGAGACTGAAAAAGCCATGGCCTTGGGATGAGGAAATTCATTAGCCATTGGGAGCAGGGTGCTTTTGATTTGAGGCGGCGTTGTCGGCCAGGGCTGGCAGGATTCCATTGGATCGGGCGCGCTGGCTTGAGCTTTTTGTCCTTCCGGACGGGCACCACGCCAGCGTCATTCCCCACTCACAGATCCACTTTGGGATATGCTCGTGGCTCACTCCTTGTCGGGAAGAAAAATCTGCTGCGCCATCGCACTCCTCCCAACGGAACGCTGCCAGCCTTGCCTCAAACCAAAATCCCTCCTGCCATTCGGAAATTTCTTTCGGCATTCGGTATAGGGATGGGGCGTGTAGGCAAAACACCGACTGGCGATTCAGCTAAAGTCGGATTGTTCCGAGACTGAACAAAAAGTATTTCAGACAGAGTGAAAAAATACCTGGTATTTACTTATTACGTTGGCCGCCCCCTGGGAGGGGTGAAGGATTTTCTGGACGCTTTCGAAACAGTCGAGGAGGCGCTGGAAAACATCCTTGATGAGCGCAACAGGTACTATCAGATTGTGGATCGAACAAACATGAAAACCGTCAAGGAGGGGTTGGCAATGTTCAAGCGGTTTTCGACTGAGGGTTTTCGGGCCGAGGACTCGGGATTTGAAAAATAAGTTCCGTCAGAAAAGGAGCGGAGGCAAATCTTGATCCTTGAGATTTGCCCGAGAGCACTTTGTGAGTGATGAAAATGTTTGGGAACTGACCAAGGGACAGTTCCCGTGTCGACTAACGAGTTTTAAGCAGCGCTTTTCTTTTGCCCTGCCAGCATAAAATCCATGTAGGTAATTAATTGATTTTTCATCTCCTTGCGCGGGACGATGGCGTCGATGAGTCCACGGTCGAGGAGGAATTCAGCGGTTTGAAAACCGGGAGGCAGCTCGGCTTGGGTTGTATCTTTGATAACACGAGGACCGGCGAAACCGATCATGGCGCCGGGTTCAGCAATGATCAGGTCGCCGACGCTGGCGTAGCTGGCCATAACTCCGGCAGTCGTGGGGTGAGTCAAAACGCTGATGTAGGGGAGCTTGCTTTTGGCATGATAAGCCAGAGCACCGCAGGTTTTGGCCATCTGCATGAGGCTGAACATGCCCTCATACATACGAGCACCACCACTAGTGGAAATGATAATAACAGGCAAACTTTTTTCCGTGCCACTCTCAATAAGCCGGGTCAACTTTTCACCCACCACTGAACCCATGGAACCGCCAAGAAAGCTGAAGTCCATAACCCCCAAGGCAACTCGATGGTTCCCGATGCGAGCAATGCCGGTAATAACGGCATCTTTCTGACCGGTCGATTTTTGGTATTCCGAAAGTTTTGAAGCGTAGGTTGCCACACCGGTGAAGCTGAGAATGTCCTTGCTGGTCATTTCAGCATCCATTTCCTCAAAGGAGCAGGTTTCCACGAGCGAGTGGACTCGTTCACGAGCACTGATGGAAAAGTGGTGTTGGCAGTGAGGGCAGACCTTCAGATTCTCGTCCAGCTCCTTATCGAAAACCATCGTGCTGCATTTCGGGCACTTGGTCCAGAGACCTTCAGGAATCTCCCTTTTCTTGGATTTTCCGGAGCCAATCTTGGGCTTCTTGGCAAAACTAGTGCTGCCGGTGGTTGCGGCAGGCGGCGTGACGGCCGGTTCGGGAGCGTCGATGCCCAGGGACTTTTTGTTAAATTGAGTGGTCGCCATTTAGGAAATCCGTGAGTTAAGGGTTGAGGGATGCGAACAGGCACGCCAGATACTTCTGAGCTGCATCATCAAAGTTGAATGACAATTGGTCATTTTAAATTCTAAAGTCCACGGGCCACGGTCCAAACACATATATCCGCAACACCCGCAGGCTTCAATAGCTTGGCACAAGCACTGGTAGTTGCGCCAGTGGTAAAAACATCGTCCAGAATCACCAGCTTTTTGCCATTTAGGCCTTGAGTGGAACGCAGGCTGAAAGCTTTTCCGACGTTGGCCATGCGCTCATTACGGCTGAGTTGGGTCTGTGTTCGAGTGGGTTCGACTCTCTGGAGGAGCTTTTTGTTCACGGGAATGCCCGTGGCGAGTGAGAGCCGGGCGGCAAGACGTTCCGCTTGATTAAACTCACGTTCATGCTGCTTGGCGGGATGCAAAGGAACTGGAATAATCATGTCCCATTGCTCCTGAGTGAGGATTTTTGCCGCCTGTCGGATGAGAAGGTCGGCCAGAAATGCCTCAAACCACATATGGCGCTGGTACTTATAACGGTGAACAATGTCGAGAACCATTCCTTCCGCAGTGACGGCAGAGCGGGCAGTTCGGAAATGAAGTTCCATTTCCTTACAGTTATGACACTCAAAGGTTGTGGTAATATCCCCTTCATACGGCAACCCGCATCGTGCGCAGAATGGTGGTTGGATAAAGCGAACCTTTTCCCAGCAAAGCGGACCAACGAAACCCTCGGAAGCGGAAGCGCGTTCAGCGCCACAAATCTGGCAAACTTCAGGGTAGACAAAACTGAGACCGGCATCAAGCCACGGTTTTAAGGATTTGAGAGTGGAGATCATGCCGGGTTCTTTGGTCGCTTTTGGGGGAGTAGCTGCTGGAGAACTAAAAATGCACCCAACAAAACGATCAATGCCAGCCAGCCAGTAGTTGGATTCTCACTACCCCAAAACCAGACGTTAGAACCTGGAAGTGGCTGGGTGAGCGTTCCGTAAAACTTCAGCCAGAATATCCATCCGGCGTGTAAGCCCATGGAAAGGTACAAATTACCTGTTTTCTGATAAGCGACACCCAGAATAATGCCGGCCAGCGTGAGATTAAAAAAGCCCGGGATTACCTGTTGAAGGTTGATGAAGCCGGAGAGCATGTGGAGGAGTTGGTTGAAGCCTGAATACCAGGTGATGGGACCGGAGATATCGTTTTTTTGGAAAAAGTGTACGATTGCGTAGATCATGCTGCTGATCAGCAAAGCGGTTCGCCAATTCCAAATTCGACGAAGAGCTCCAAATATGGCGCCTCGAAAAAGGATTTCCTCAATAATCGATACTGACAATGCTGCAATGACTGCCTCACCCACTTTTTTGCCAAGGACATTGGATGAGAGATCGTGGTTGAGGATTCTTCCATGGGATAGCAGAACAATCAGAGCAAGGCAGGCGAGAGAGCCAAAACCCAGGACAAATCCGGCAGCCCAGTTTTTCAGCTGGCCAATCGGTTTGACCAATCCCAGTTCCTTCCATGAGGTTGCCCCCAAGCTCTTGAGCAACGGCCAAATACCGATCAGGGCCAGGCAGATCAAAGAGCGGTTGATATATCGATGGAAACCAGCCGATAAAAGGTGCGATGTCGGAGCAACTTTTTGGAGGAGAAAATAAAGCTGGGGAGCCAGCAAAGCGCCGCCTACAAAGACGAACAGTATAAAAAGCAGCAATGAGCGGAGCGGTCGCATGGTAGGAAAACTAGGTAAGTCGGCAACACAAGCCAAGTCAGAATTCTCGCCAACTCAAAGGGTTGGGCATACGAGGGTGGTTGGAACCAAAAAGCAGCAACAAAATCCATTGGCAACAAAACCGCGCTCGTGGTACATAAACAAGTCGTGTTGTTTAACTCAGGAAGTCAAACAGGTTCAGGAACCTCGGCACAGCCGGGGCAGTTTGGTCCATATTTTCTCCGTGAGATGATTAATAGCGGAGGGATGGCGGATATCTGGCTCGCCACGGACAAGGAGAACCAAACCTTCGCGGTGAGATTACTGCATAAGGACTTGAAGTTCGATTTCACGGCACGAAAACGGTTTCTACAGGGATGCGAGATTCTCTCCAAGATTCATAATCATGATTGTGTTATTGGCTATTACGATCATGGTAAAATGGAGGGGACGCTCTACTGCGTGATGGAATACGTGGAAGGCGCAAATCTGAAGGAACTCTATGCCAGCCACGATCCGGTGTTGTTGGAGAACGTGGGGAATATCATCATTGATATGGCCACCGGGCTTGAGCATGTCCACGAGAGCGGCTTTATGCACCTGGACTTCAAGCCGGAGAATGTGCTGGTCACGCGGAATGCCAATGTGCGGGTGGCAGACTTTGATCTCTCGCAGCCTATTCCAGACAAGCCCAGGAAGGCGTCCAAGAATCCCGGCACTCCCTCTTACATGGCTCCAGAGCAGTTAATGCGCGAGGCATTTGATCAACGGGTGGATATTTTTGCTTTTGGCGTGGCTGCCTACGAGCTATTGACGAATGTGAAGCCGTTTCCGGGGGAAAGTCCGGCGGAGATATTAAACAAACAGGTGGATCGATCCGGGTTCCTGAAACCCCGTGAACAGAATCCTGACATTCCGCTGGCCCTGGAAAAGATTATTTTACGCTGCCTGGAACAGGACCCGGACAAGCGGTATCCTTTTATGACCGTGATGGCGCATGAGTTGAAGACGGCGTTGTACGTTTAAGTTTGTGCCCGCACATTTAGTGCGGAGACTTTTGGCGCTGTTCGGCAAAAATGCGGGCCTCGGTTTCGGTGATAATGCCATCCTGGTTGGTGTCGCACTGCTTCACGGCGTTGTTGAAGGCCACATTTTCACCTTCGACGACGTGGCTGTGATGGGAGAAGACCACCGGAATCTCGATGCTGGTGTTGCTCTCACGACGGTTGGGCGTCGGCGAGGTCTTGCTGAGTGTTTCGTAGAAGATGCGGCCAGCGGATTCGTTTTCGAATGCCACCTTCACGCGGTCCGGGTTTGTATAAACGGTTGAGTCGTGATTGATGCAACCGCAACATGCGATCAGAAAAACAGTGGCTGTCAGGTAGCTGCCAAATTTAATCTTCATAAATGGTAAAATTTCCTTCTCTGCGAATTCAGGTCTATTCAGCACAGAAATTGGATAACAACGGATGAGAAGTAAAGCCTCAAAGCAGCCGCAAATGGGAGCGGATTAGTCGGTAGATGACGGAGGCGCCACGTCTTCATTTTGTAATTCAGAAGGCGGCGGAGACTGTCGACTCAGGTTGCGCAAGAAGAAATAAAGATATAAGGGCGCCGCGATGAAATATTCCGCAAATGAAAATAGAATGAAACCAAAGCGAGAAACAAAACCTGGCCTGATACGGTCCATGACACCAGCGCGGAGAACCTCACCTTGAGAAAAGATATAAAGATAGGGCATCAAGTTATTGTAGGGACCAGTAGCAGTGCCACACTTGGGGCAGAACCAACCATTATGATCTTGCGGCGTGAAGCAACGATGGCATAGAGGCAAAGCGTCAGGAGCTTGGACAGAAGTTTCGACTTCTTCCGGCCAGGGATTGGGAGTTGGTGGGCCCTGCATTGGGCGACGCAGCCATTGAACAACCGCGTAAACTACAATGGCAAAGATCCCAAGTACTACGAGGCCCTCAATATTCACAACAGGATGATCAGGATTTTCTACCATAACTTCGCTTCGTTCGTTTGACTGCTTACAAGGCAGTGTTAAACACAGTGCCGGAAAACTAGTAAAAATTGCGCGGATTATAAGGTGGAATCGGTTTCGATAAAGGATTCTCAAGCAGAACCTTTTCCTTGCGCCAAAAATGAAAAGCAAATCCCAATAAAATGGGCATGGGAATCAACAAGAGCCAAATACCAAGGGGAAGGCTTAGGAAACTCGATTGTTCTGCCGGCGTGAGCGAAAGAGTATAAATCAGATAAACAGCGCTGCCCCATACCGTCGCCAGGCCGAGACAATACGTGGACTTCTGGCGTCGACCGAGATCCTCCTTCATGTGCCAACCTCCGCCAGCGACAAAGCGTGAATGACTCTCCTGATTTTTCGTAAAGGTTGCATGCTCCATAGTCACTGAGAACAGTGTCCTCGATCCATTGGGAGAATTCAACTGCATTTGGGGTTGGGAAAGCGATGCCGGGTGTTGATCACTTGTGCTGAGATTGACGAACGAGAGGTTATGTTCAGTGCACGTAAAGAGATGATGCTGGCCTATAGCCCTTTGTGGGAGGCATCTTGAAGCGATGCAGCAACTTTTGATCGGATCTTTCGAGTTTGAGAGAAGTAGCAAAGGCAGGATACGAGCGGAATGAACAACCCGCCTGGATAGAACCAACCATACTTCAGATTAAAGCAGTGCAACCGTTTGAGCAGGACTAATGCATCCGCTGTAGTCAGTGCCAGGTGATGAGTCTGATGCGCACCAATGACCAACAGGCCGGTATAGGTTCGAAATGTGATAACACACTCGCCAGCTGCGGGTGTTTGCAAAATGGTGATTCCTTGATACGCCTTTTTCAAACTCTGAATACCCAATGAATCTGTCCCTAAAGTAATTAGGCGGGCCAGCTTGAAGAGGCCGAGAAGCACAAAGAAAAATAATGTAAGGCTGGCTACGCAAACGACGGGCACAGTCCAAGATGGATCAGCAGCCCCAAGTATGTTTAAGTCTAGGATGTGCACTGGAGTTGGCAGGTTTACTTATCTTGCGCTGTGAAAGAAGCCACGAGTGGGCGGTGGTCAGAACCGGTGCCCCAGTTTGGAATGCTGAGGACATAAGATTCGTTGGTGTTCCATTCACGGGCAATGCCGTGGGATAGCAGGATATAGTCAACGCGGCTATAGGTATCTTCTTTGGCGTAAAAATGTGTCCAGGTGATGTTGCGAGAGGCGACTCGCCGGTCAGTGTGAGAGTGGTCATCACCATTGCGTTCGGCGGGGCGGGTGTCGATCAGCCCTTTTTTGCTGCGGCCGCCGAGAATGGTTTTGATGGGGGCGGAATCGTGGAGGTCATTGAAGTCGCCCAGCACAATAAGGTTAAGATTGGGATTGGCAGCGAGACGGGCATCGATGATTTCACGAAGGACTTTGGCTTCTTCAAGTCGAAGTTCCGATTCATCAGCGGCGGCGATCTGGCGTCGGGATTTCAAGTGAGCGGCGATCAGGGTGAATGAGTAATTGGTGGTTGGCTGGATATCGACTTCGGCAAAGCCGCGGCTGACCTGAAAGCGACGACCGTTGAGGAGAAAGGCGTCATTCGTGTGAGGATGATGGGCGGTGAAGGGGAACTTGCTCAGGACGGCGACGTGGATATTCGTATCGAAGCCGGCGACGTGTTCCCAGTAGGGAAGATCGAGGCCTTCGGATTTGAGAGAGCCTTGGAGTTCGAGCAGAGCGTTGGTGCTCCCCATTTCTTCCAGGGCGATGACATCAGGTTTTAGCGCACAAATACTTTCACGAATTTTCGCTTTGGCTGCGTCTGTTTTGAGGGGACGGGTTCCGGTTTTTTCGTCCAAATAGTTTTCAACGTTATAGCAGGCAACGCGGAAAGTATCCGCGGCGAACAAAGGGGAATGCAGAAACAGCCAGGCTGATATGATCACTATGCAACGCAGGAAAAGGCAACCCATGCCGAAAGTAATATCTGCCGGCACGGAAGCCGTCAAAGCTGAAAAGCGGATTGACGGCATGAATGTCGGCCGAAACCAAAAAGTGGGGCAGATCAGGGCGTCGGTTCAGCGCCGTCTTTCACCTCTTTGGCTGGTGAGTGCAGGGCGAGATCAATGGGCAGAGTAATGGCGTCCGAGGTGGCAGAGAACGGAACGTCCAGATAGTTCACCCATTTGTAGGAGGAGAATTTCGCATCTTCCGGATGATCGATATCGTGAAAGTTTTGCCTCACACCGGCATAGGCACCGGCATGCGGATTATTGACATGCGACGCGACAGAGGAGCAACCTGTCAGAGCCGCGACTAATAAGCTGAGAGAGATGTTGAAGGAGGATTTTTTCATAATGGTGCGTGAATCATAGGTAAAAGCGCGCGAACGGTGTTAATCGAAAAAAATTCGAGCAACATCGAAAAAATCGAAGTTCCCAGGAGACGTTTCCTGCCAGCCGCGAACTTTGAGAGAGCTTATTTGCAGCCGTGCTGGTTTATCGGACTATTGTTAAACTTGGCAGATATTCGGATTTGCTGGATATGGCCAAGGCAGAGGCATCGGCATCGTCACCTTGAAAACCATTTTGGCGGACGAGCAGGAAAGTGAGATTGGTATTGGTGGTGTGGCGCACGTAATCGGTCAAATCGATCAGCTGCTGACGCGGCTTGTGGATGGCAACCAACTGGCCGATGAGATGAGCTGAGTCGCCTGCGCCCATAATAAAATTATTGGTATAAGTGTTTCCGCCTGGAACATTTTGCAAGAGATTGGGTGAAGTCGACCACGAGAGAGAGGAGGTGAAGAGCACAGAATTCCCATCAATGGCATAGATGTGGGCATAGGCGAGTGGGGCGTTGTTGACGGTGTGAGCCGTCAGATCAAGAAATGCGGATTGAATGTTGGTGCGGTCTTTGGAAGGAAGGTGGAATTTTAAGTAAGTGACAGCGCGATAATCTGCATTGGTGGAGTTGTTCTGGATTCGGAGCATAGAACCGGAAAGGTATGCAGTGTTTTTATATTTGCCGTCACGAATTGAGGCGAATTCCGAAACAGGAATGGTGACGGATTGAGTCTCAGGACGGGTTGAAACGGTGATGAGCCAGACGGAATCGGGCGGTTGGATTTCTGAAAGTGCGCGGTTGGATTTGAGCGGTTTCCACGATTTGACGCCGCCGTAACAGGCTTCGCTGACTTCTTCGATAAGCAGGTGGTTGGTTGAAGGAATATTCCAGGCAGCGAGGTCAAGTGTGAGAGCCATGCTTTTGTTGGTCGTGTTTGCGCTTAGAATGTAATGGCGGTCGTTGCTGGGATCATAACAGGCCGCTGCATAGAAGCTGGGAGAACTGGAGGAATATGTGAGTTCGAGTCGGGTGCGCCCGGCCTTAAAACCTTTGTTGATCAGACGCCAGACTTCACCCGCTTTCGTGATGGTGCCAATATTGTAAGGGGCGTTGGTGTTATCCACGTAGTGAGTGCCGTTCTTTTTTATGCCGAGGCGATAGTCGGTCTGACTGAATTTGAAGCAGTAGAGTTCGTCGGCCGAGTTATCAAACAGGTTGATGACCTTCGCTGCAAGTTGTGGGTATTGCGATGGCGAATCGAGCGTCTCGCTCAGCTCGAGGAATTTGCCGGCGGTGTGAACGTTGAACTCGGTGAGCGTCAGTGGAGGAGCTTTTTCGGGTGAGGTATCCCGCGCAATCAGCATGTTCAGGTTCGAAGCGGTGACGCCAAAGCGTTCCGGGGCAGAATTGTACTGATGATAGTCGTATTTATGGAGGAGGGAGAAATTTGAATTCGTCAGGCCGAGGAAATTGAGGTGGCGATTTTGAACGAGGGGACGGCCCCATGCAGGATAGATGCCATCAGGGGAACCGGCGGAGACAGGAGCCAGGATGATGGGTATCAGAGATTTGCCCTGGAGCCGGTTTACGTCAACTATCGCGGACTGGAATGCATCGGAGGCAAGTTGGAAGCGGCGAAAGTAATCAGGAACAGTAATTCCTCCGGCGTTGGAATGATTGGGCTCATTGAAATATTGAAAACGTTGCACGTCAAATTGACGGGCGAGGTAGAAGGCTTGAGCGTAACAATGCAACCAAAATTTCCATTGGCCGGACCAGTCGTTGGAGCCGGCAATTGGAAAGGCAAATTGAGTTCCAGTAATCTGGGCGCAGACTTGGAGATTTAAGTGGCGAACCTCGCGCAGGGCGTAACCAAAGACCATGCCACCAAGCGGTTCGTGTTCAAAGCGGTTGGTAAATGCGGGCCAGTCAATCCAGGGAGATCTAGCAGGATCAACGCGCAATGCATCACGCTGAGCGAGAAAGGAAGTTTGATTGGTGACGGCAGCAGGCGGTGAGGAAGAGAAAGGTTCAAACTCCTTCGTGGGTAGAAAAAAGCGGGCGCCATTAACACCAGAATATCTCCACCAATCCCTGGTATTACTGCCGGGATAAAAATGGCCGGAGTTATAGCCGAGGATGGTGGGCGTGGGACCGAGTTGGTTGGTGGTCGCGATCAAGGAAATTGTGCCAGCAAAGACGGGCTGTATAACAGCGAGCATCAAGCAGAACAGGAAAAAGTATCGGCGAGATTGGTGCATTTTGGGCCAAAGGATGAGCGAACCGTCGCTTTTTTACAACCGGTGAATAGAGGTGGTTGCTGAAGAAGACTTCGAAGAATTGGACGAGAAGAAGAGGGCCGGCACATACCCCGATTCACAACCAGGGTGAAGGTCTTATTATGGTCGCGCTTAAAGGAGTCTCGCCGTGTTGCAGGGGACTATTTACCCGCAAGAAGGCGGAACCAGACTTCTGACAAGCAACGGCATTTGCATCGACAGGAGGCGGAGAGTGGTTTAAACAAATCCGTATCGAACGATGAAAGAACTAACCATCGGCCCGGATACGGTGCATGTGACGCCGGAGGCAGTTTGGATTCTTGCGGTGCGTGAGATGCCGGGGTGGACCGTGCGGGAGTTTTGTCGAAAGCCGATTTATTTTCAGCAAAGAAAATATTTTCTGTTGAAAAAGGAGAAGGGACCTCCTCCTTATGCCATGACGTATGTGCTGGCACCCTGGTCGGAGAACGAGGCTGAGCAATCCCAAGACTTCATTGTGTATGATGAAGATTATGTGGCTCATAGAGAAGGGGGCTCCCGTTCACACCGCCGAAATGATCGCCTGTATCATGCCTTGATCTGGTTTTATCCGTTTATTGGATTCTTTTGGTCATCGACGAAAGAGCGGTTTTTTATGCCGGTTGGATTTGAAGCGAAGGAAGCTACGGGAGTCTCCATCATGTTGGAATTCTGCCTGGCAATGGTGCAAGCAATCCTGATTTTTTTCCTTGGTTCGGGAATATTTAACTTGTGTTTTGGGCGCGAGATTTGGGGGTTGAAGGTGTTTTGGCTGGATTTTGCGGTGTTCCTGATTTTGCCGGTGGATTGTTTGGTGCGTTATGGCCGGCTACTCAAAGGGGATGAGGTGCAGATCGGATTTTTGGAATGGGTTTTCAGAAGGTAGGCAATAGGATCAAGCAGGAGATGCATAAAATTATTGCCATAAGCGAAACCCCGCTTACGGTTCACAGGCGTTGGCTGAATCCAGACTCGCAGATTCAATGCGCAGTCAGTTCGGGCAGATGCAAATGGCCCTGACTGCCGGAGTCGATCAATGCGCGCCAGTCCTCAGGCAGTTGTGCCTTAATGTCGGATACCTCTCCCTCGGAGACAGCTTCCTTCAAGACTTCAAGAACCACACGCGCATGATAGACGGCATCGGGAAGGTGCGTTTGTTCCTGGGCGCTTACCAGTTGAAAAAAATCGTGCAACTTCAAGGGGACACTGTGCTCGCTCACCTGTAAATAGAAGGCGATTTCCCGTGGCAGTTGGGAAGCGAGGTCCTTGGTTTCCTCGGCTGTAAGTCGTGCAGCGAAAGCTGGCAGTGTGGCCTGGATGGCGCGAACAGCAGCTCCTAGTGAGCTGAGGCGAGCGCGATGTTGAACCTGTCCTACGAAATGATCGAATGTCATAAATACCTCCAAACGAATGTGTTGAACTAAAGATATTCAGGCGGGAAAATGGTTACTTCCCGTAAGAAGCGGGCTCTAATACAACCTGCTAAGGCAATAAACCCCCATAGTTACGCACGTTCAAGAGGGGACCTTATATTTTTGTCATCCAAGCCACGTGATCGAAAGGCGCGATCGCTAGAGGTTCATCCTGTCCAAAAGGTTGCGGGTGATTGTGAGGTTTACATTTAGCTTTTCTGCTTTAGCGTGCATGATTGAGGATGTGCTTTTGCCAGGGAAACAAGTCGGTCTGGGAGAAAGGCAGGCAAATGGACGATAAAGGCAGCAGGATAAATGGAGAGAGGTAAAATGACCATACCAAGGGAACCAGACAGGGTATTAACCATTAACGCCGGATCGTCCAGCCTCAAGTTCGCGCTTTTTGAGGGGCAAGATTTACTGGCCCGGAGATTGATTGGAAAGTTTGAGCGAATTGGTTTTTCAGACGCGCTGTTTACCGCGACGGACTTGAAGACAAAGAGGAGCTGGGAGAAGCACATGGCATTAAAAGATCATGCTGCATGTCTGCCATTGCTGCGCGAAGTGCTTGGTGAAGCGGATATGCTTTCTGTCCACGTGATCAGCCACCGCATAGTTCATGGGGGCATGCATTTGCGAGAGCCGCGAGTAGTCACCGAGGAGTTGATAAGGGAGTTGCGCAGTTTGCGCTTGTTTGCGCCGGAGCATTTGCCGGCGGAGATTGCCTTACTGTCAGAGTTCAGCCGATATTACCCTGAGACACCGCAAGTGGCTTGTTTCGACACGGCATTTCATCGGGATATGCCACGCGTGAGCCAGTTGCTGCCGATTCCGCGGCGCTATGATGAAAAGGGAGTGCGGCGTTATGGGTTTCATGGGCTGTCCTATTCCTACCTGATGCGGGAGTTGCAGAGAATTGACCGGGAGGCAGCGAGGGGCAAGATAATCCTGGCGCATTTGGGTAATGGCGCGAGCATGGCGGCGGTGAAGGAGGGCAGGGGCATCGACACCACGATGGCCTTTACCCCGGCTGCCGGTCTGGTGATGAGCACGCGGACGGGAGATCTGGATCCCGGGTTGATGGCCTACTTTGCGCGCGCCGAGGATATGACGGCAACTCAGTTCAATGAAATGGTGAACAAGCAGTCGGGATTGTTGGGGGTTTCTGAACTGAGTTCCGACATCCGTGATTTGCTGGCCAGGGAAAGCAATGATGTTCGTGCGGCTGAAGCTATTGCACTCTTTTGTCACCAGGCCCGAAAATGGATCGGGGCGCTGAGCGCGGCCTTGGGCGGGTTGGACACATTGATTTTTTCAGGGGGCATTGGGGAGAATTCCGTGGTGATCAGGAAGCGCATTTGCGAAGGGCTTGAGTTTCTGGGCATTGAAGTGGATCAGCGCGCGAACGAAACCAATGCGCCAATCATTAGCAAAGCTGAGGCGAGGGCAATTGTGAGAGTCATCCCGACGGATGAGGAATTAAGCCTTGCTGAAGCTGCAGTTGAAGTGCTGGGCCAGAGAAGTGAGGCTGGCTCATTCAAACCAAAAATTAAAATAGAAGGAATGGTATGACTTCGATGAGAATTAAATCGCCGAGACTTCCACGTTTGCGGAAACGCCATCTCGTCAAACAAACAGCCGGGATGGAACCAGCCATTCAAGGGCGCATGGAAGGTGCGGAAGAGACGGCGCTGCTTCGCAAGATGGATGCCTATTGGCGGGCGGCAAACTACCTTTCAGTGGGGCAGATTTACCTGATGAAGAATCCGCTGTTAAGGCGTCCCCTAAAACGAGACGATATCAAGCCGCGTTTACTGGGGCATTGGGGAACAACGCCGGGATTAAACTTCATCTATGTTCATCTGAACCGGGTCATCAAGGAGCATGATTTGAGCATGATTTACCTTGCGGGTCCGGGGCACGGGGGACCGGGAGTGGTGGCCAATGCCTATCTCGAAGGAACATATAGCGAAGTCTATCATGAAATTTCACAGAGCGAGCGAGGCATGCAGCGGTTGTTCAAGCAGTTTTCCTTTCCTGGCGGGATTCCCAGTCATGCGGCACCTGAAACGCCGGGCTCCATCAATGAAGGGGGCGAGCTGGGCTACGTTTTGACACATGCCTTTGGTGCGGTGTTTGATAATCCCGAACTGATCGCTGCCGCAGTGATTGGCGATGGAGAGGCGGAGACCGGGCCGTTGGCAACGAGCTGGCATTCGAACAAATTTTTAAATCCGGTTCATGACGGGGCAGTGCTGCCGATATTGCATCTGAACGGGTATAAAATTGCTGGTCCGACGGTGCTGGCACGATTGCCGCATCATGAATTGAGATCGTTGCTCGAAGGATACGGTTACAAACCGTATTTCGTTGAGGGGGTTGAGCCGTTGGCCACGCATCGATTGATGGCTTCGGTGTTGGATGTGGTGATAGCTGAAATCACAGGGATTCAACAAAAGGCACGGGCTGAAGGGTTCAAGACACGGCCCATGTGGCCGATGATTGTGCTGCGTTCGCCAAAAGGCTGGACCGGGCCAAAGGTAGTGGACAGCGTTCAGATTGAAGGCACTTTTCGCGCGCACCAGGTTCCGATGGCCGATATGGATAAACCGGAACACATCAGGATTCTGGAGCGCTGGATGAAAAGTTATCAGCCGGAGAAACTCTTCGATCAAAAGGGATCCTTGCGACCGGAATTGGCTGAGTTGGCACCGAAGGGCGATCGACGGATGAGTGCGAATCCGAATGCGAATGGCGGACAATTGTTGCGGGATTTGCAACTGCCTGATTTTTACGATTACGCCGTAAAAGTTTTGCGACCGGGGGCGGCGCAGGTGTCAGCCACGACCGTGCAGGGACAGTTCATCCGGGATGTTTTGAGGCTGAATGAGGAGAGGAAAAACTTTAGAGTGTTTAGTCCGGATGAAACGGCATCCAACCGCTGGAGCGCGGTGTTCGAAGTCACAGAACGTTGCTCGACAGCTGAAATTCTACCGAGCGATTACAAAGTGTCACCGGATGGCCGCGTGATGGAAGTCTTGAGCGAGCATATGTGCCAGGGCTGGCTCGAGGGTTATTTGTTGACGGGGCGACATGGTTTCTTTTCCTGCTACGAAGCGTTTATTCACATCGTCGATTCCATGTTCAATCAGCATGCGAAATGGTTGGAGGCGACGCGTCACATTCCGTGGCGAAAGCCGGTGGCATCGCTGAATTATCTTTTGACGTCGCATGTGTGGAGACAGGATCACAATGGCTTCAGTCATCAGGACCCGGGTTTCATCGATGTGGTGGCGAATAAACGGTCCGAGGTGATACGGATTTATCTGCCGCCGGATGCGAATACACTGTTATCAGTCACGGATCATTGTTTGCGCAGCCGTAATTATGTGAATGTGATTGTCGCCGGAAAACAGCTCGCACCGCAATGGCTCGATATGGATGCGGCCGTGAAGCATTGCACGTTGGGGATCGGCATCTGGGACTGGGCAAGCAATGATAAGGGATTTGAACCCGATGTGGTAATGGCCTGCGCGGGTGATGTTCCAACGATGGAGACGCTGGCCGCAGTGGATTTAATGCGCTTGAACTTTCCAGATTTGAAGATTCGAATGGTGAACGTGGTCGATTTGATGCGTCTGCAGCCGGCCAGCGAGCATCCACATGGAATGACTGATAAAAACTTTGACGTTCTTTTTACGAAGGACAAGCCGGTCATTTTTGCATTTCATGGGTATCCGATGTTGATCCACAAATTGACGTATCGCCGTGCCAACCACTCCAACATCCATGTCCGTGGGTACAAGGAGAGGGGGACGACTACGACGCCCTTCGACATGGTAGTTTTAAATGACCTTGATCGTTTTCACCTGGTGATGGATGTCATTGATCGGGTGCCAAAGCTGGGTTCCAGGGCGGCCTACGTTAAACAGGCGCTCCTGCGCAAGTTAATCGACCATAAGCGATATATCCGCGAGCACGGAGAGGATATGCCTGAGGTGAGAAATTGGAAGTGGAGCGGAGAGAAATTTGGTGATTGAGTTGGGATGAAAGTGGAGCAAAAAACCCAGGAAAAAGGCTGTGGGGATTTTGTTAATCCTTTTTCTCGAGGCTGTAGCTGAAGGTAATGTCGGCGTTTTTTGTGCGGGCGATTTCCTTCAGCTTATCCTCGAGATTTTTTTTGGCGTCGTCGCGGACGGTTTTGCCTAGTTCGAGCCTGGCCGTGTTCATCATGCCACGAATGGCTTCCTGCTGGTCGGCGGGCTGGATCTTGTTCCAGTAGCCGTTCTCGCTTTGTTCAATTTCGTAGTTTATCAATTCGACGGAAAGCAGTTTTGGGGGAGGGAATTTGGCGTCGATGCGGAGTGGATTGGAGCGAATGTTAACTGAGCAATTTTGTTTGAGATCGAATCCGCCTTTGACGCGGAAGTTGCCTTTCAGAACCAGGATTTTTGTACTGCCAGCCCATTGGTTGGTATAGGAGTAATAAATGACACTGTTGCGGGAGACGGTGGCGAGTTCGAGAATGGGGATGGATTCCTCGACAAAGATGGTTTTATCGATGCTGACCTTGGGGGTGAAATTGAAGGCATTGCGAATGCCGTTGACGATGGTTTGTGCGGTTTCGACGGCGGCATTTTTTGGGGCGCTCCAAAGCTGATGGTAGGCGAAAACCAGGGCCAGGATAATCGCGACCATGGTGATGCCGAAGGCCAGAATGGTAAGCGGTATGGTGTACCTGCCGCTGGCGCGAGGTGGCTGCCCGGATTTTTCGGTTTCGCTATTCATCGAAAGGCAGGAGGAACTTATAGGAGATGGGATTAGATGGGAAGGCCCGATACCGAATGCCAAAAGTAGTTTCTAAAATGGAAAAGCGGGAAATAGGGGTTAGAGTATTAATTGATTTACGTCATTTACGTGAAAACCTGGTCTTTTCAAATTTGATTAATTTATGGAAACGGATTCCAAGACTCAGCAGGGATTATACAAGTTGGTGACTTATTCAACGGCCGTGGCGTTAGGCGTCATGGTCGCTTCGCTTGAGGCTTTGCGGCCAACTCCTTCGGGATTTTCATTTCAGATTTCGTTTAGAACATTGATTGCCTTTGTGTTGGGTGGAGCAGTGGCATTTCCTTTCTGGAGATTTATTTTCAATGGCGCCAGTTGGAGCAACAAAAGATTAACTTTCGCCTGGATCTGTTTTCTGGCGCTCCTGTTGGCGTTGGGTGTTGGAGCGTTTCTTTATCCTTTGAGATATGTGCCGCGAGAGAAGTTGCCCGATATTCTAATTGGCTTGTTGGCGGCGGTTTTGGCGCTTTCGGCAATTGGTTTCCTATTATGGCGAGTGAAACGTTTTTTGGATCGGGATTCGAATCGGGAAAAATTGTAGGAAAAAGGGAGCGATGATTCAAACCAGGGTTCATGAAGCGAATGATATCGGGTCGAGGTACGATTAGTTTATGGCGGCGGTCCATTCGCAGGATGCTTGGTCCTTTGAGAGGTGGATGGTGGTGGGGATCTATTTGGAAGCGGGGTAGTGGCTTTATCTTCGACATCACAAAGATTGGGACTCAGGCGATGCGCAAAATATAAGACGGTGGTTTGGCACGCCAGTTAGCATGTTCCATTTAAGGCATCTTATAAATTGAGATGCCTTAACCCTACGGTCTTGGCCGAAGCCGATAATTTGGTCAAGGAGTGCTCTTGAAAAGCCAACTCTGCTGCCCGTCACCGGCCGGGGTCAGAAGAATGGGGTTGGCACTAGGGGACGCACCTTGTCCTTGTACCTCGCCGCTGCTGGTTTGATAGCTGGCAGGGGGAGCGCCGGAGCTGGTCTTCTTAGTACTGCAGCAACCCACCACCACAAACGACAAAAGCGCGGTCAGTATTGCAATTTTCATTTTATGTTCCTCTTTCTAGTACAGTACTGGTTCAACATCGTCGGGGCTGGTATGGGGTCAAAACCTCCCTTGGGGGTTTGCCAACGACCTACGTATTATTTTGGGGAACAATGATAGTGGCATCCACGATGACGACTTTGTTGATCTCAGTCGTCCAGCAAGGAGGCTTACCGTTTTGGCACAGGCGCTGGCCTGCCGGTTCCTGTTGACGATGGTAGTGCCGCCGGAGTTGCTGAGGGCAGCGTCTTCGCGATCCCGAAATCGGCCGAGTTGCTCGACACTTACCGCTGTTCAGGGGGTGCTCGGTGTAATACCACGGTAGCGCCACTGCTGCCATTGGCCACTCGAAGCATCGGAGGGGGAGCGGGGATAGGTAGTGTAATTTGGGCCTTGTCCGCTGCGGGTGTCATAGGAAGCTGGCGGAGCGCCGGAATTGGAGGTGGAGCAACCTGCCACCCCGAGAGCTAGAAGTGTCATCAGAATTGCGGTTTTCATTTCCTGTTCCTTTGTTGCCGCAAGTAATAAGAAAATCCTGCTTCGGTGGGTATGGGGTTTAGGCCTGCCCTGAGCGGGGCGAAAGTTCAGAATTCGGTCTTCAGAGTTCTACGGATGAAGGCGAGACAGATGGTTATTGGTTCGCGGGCCAGTTGAGCTGGGGTTGAGCAGGGCCATTGTCGTAAACGACGGTGGCGACTGGCTTGGGAGCAACGGGCCTTTGGTTCTGGCGGGTGGCCATGAATATGGCAATGGTCCAGGTAGGAACAAGGTCGGCCACGGGTAACACCTTCACGACAAAGCTGGGTAGAAAAGAAAAATGCCAGCCGACGAGCCAGGTTAAGAGCACGCAGACCAAAACATCAAGGGCGTCGCTGAGGGGGGAAATGAACCCTTCACCAAAGAGTGGGAACAAGCCTATCTGCAGGATGTCGGCGCCGATGGCGATGAAACGAGCTGTCCGGATGCGGGCTGGATTGGTGGTCTTCACAAGCGTGATGCAAGTTTTGATTCTTTTACCCAAAATGCTTCGAGAAGGTGTTGTCGTCAAATGGTATTGAGGGGTGAAAAATCCACCTCAGCAGGCCTCTTTTGGTCGAAATAGCATCCAGATTTTGAATCTTCCCTCATCTTTGCTTTCCACCCGGCCACGGACGCTGACTATGGGTCAAGAGAATTTGCTGGCTGATGGCGCAGCCTGCTTAAATGTATCCGGTTGAAAGGGACTTCTTGCAAATTGGTTTTCAACTGTCGCCATCGTGTGTGCCAAAGGATTTCAAAAGAAACGCAAAAAAGCCTTTTTTCCGCAAAACACAGGGTGTGCGTCCAAAAACACATTTACATTCAAAGCCTTTTTAATAGACTCGCGGTGGATGAAAAAACCCGTTAACTCTTCAGAGGCGATCTATTCGTCAACTTTGTTCCCTTTGTCCATTACAAAGGTAATTCTCTCTCTGGGATTTTAATTGGCTTAATTTTTTTGATCAGCGACATGAGAGCCAACAGGACGGAAAAGGGCCATCCAAGAGACGTTTTGCGCACTCCGGCAAGGGCGTGGTTGCGCAGGAACTCAATTTATTTTTGTCCCGTTAAGAAAAATCAGAAGGTGGAATCAATTATGAGAACAAATCAACTCGGCGTTCTTTTTTCCCGCTGCAGCAAGATAGTTGTTACGGGCATCATTGCCCTAATCTGCATCCCGGCTTTCGCGACTACGTTTACCAACAATACAACCATCGGGGTGGGTAACACAAATTATGACGGGGCGGACGTCGTCGTTACCAATTGCACGTTGACGGTGGATGGCCCGCACACTTTTTCGAGCTTGCTCGTGGCGGGAGGAGGCGTTCTGACGCACTCGTTTTCTCCAAACGGCAGCGTTTCAAATCTGCTCAATGTGGCAAATGAAAACCAGGTCTTGAGCGGGACCAACCTGGTGACGTTGCTCAATTCCAATGTCATCGCCACGACCGTTTCCGTGACCGATTTCAGCGGAACAAATTTTTACACCAACGGGCTGGATTATTTATTGACCAGCCCGGATGGCATTGTGACCCAATTACAGCTGACCACGAACTCAGCCATTGCGGATGGCTCGACTATCCTGGTGAGTTACGAGACGTTGCTGGGAACGGTATCGGCGGGACTCAATCTTTCGGTCAGTAACAGTGTCCAGGTGGATGTTGGGGGAGTGATCAATGCGAATGGAGCCGGTTACGGTGGTGGAATGGGACCGGGTTCCGGCCGTAACTCCGGATCACCGCCTTACGACGGCAGTGGTGGCGGCTACGGCGGCATGGGGGGAACAAGCACCAGCAACGCGCCAACCGGCATCACTTACGGCTCCTTTACGCAACCGGCCAGTTTGGGAAGCGGTGGCGGCAGCTCATATACGGGCATAGGCGGCTCCGGCGGTGGGATGATTGAAATCAATGCTGGCGGCGCCGTGATTGTGAATGGTTCCATTTCAGCCAATGGCGGGAATGGCACGAACAACCGTTGCGGGGGCGGATCGGGAGGCGGCATCTGGATTACCGGGCAGACATTTTCCCGGGGCGGGCGCGATTGCAGCAAATGGCGGCGCGGTGAATCACCTTACGGCGGCGGTGGCGGCGGCGGTCGAATCTCGATTCAATATAATTCCACGACATTCACTGGCTCGATTACAGCAATGGCGGCGCGGGTGCGATGATCGGCGGCGCGGGCACGGTCTATACGAAGGTGAACGGGCAGCATGGTCTTTTGGTTCTCAATAACGGAGGGCAATCAGGAACCAACACGACGGTTTCCATTTCGGACAGCACGATTGACGTGCTTGTCAAAGGGCATGCAAATGTCGCGCCAGGCGGCACGTGGAGCATCGGAAACCTTACGGTTGCTTCTGACGGACAGCTCCTGGCCAATCCGAACATTACGCTGGCCGTCACGTCATCCGGCGCCATTGTTGTGGAGGCTGGAGGCAGAGTGCTTGCCGATGGCAAGGGCGCAGCCCCGGGCTCCGGCGCCGGCCGCTCTTACAATGACAGTTTGTATCGGCCTTGCGGCGGGGGTGGGTACGGTGGCAACGGCGCTGCGGGTTTTCTTACTAATGCCTTTGGTGGCACAAGCTATGGTACTCAGTGGTCTCCCACAGGTGGTGGCAGTGCGGGCGGGTCGTTAGTGCCGTACTCATTTGGCGGCAACGGCGGTGGCGCCATTCAATTCATCAGTCAAAACGGCATCGTGCAAATAGATGGCACCATTTCAGCCAAAGGTGCCAACGGTTCCGGCTCCGGCGGCGGCGGCGGTTCTGGCGGGACCATCTCGGTGACAGGCGGGATACTACTTGGTTCGGGCTCCATCACGGCTGCTGGCGGGGCTGGTGTGGACTCCATTGGCGGCGGCGGTGGTGGTGGTCGCATTTACCTCACTCCAACGTCAAACCTCTTTACCGGATCTATTTCCACGGCTGGCGGCGGCGGCGGCAATTGGGGCGGGGCAGGCACGGTTCTTATCCAAGTGTCGGGCCAGAATTCCCAACTCATTTTGGACAACAGCGGGCACACGGGAACAAATACACTGGTGCAATCACAAAATGGCCCGACAGATTTGATTATTCGCGGAGGCGCAACCGGATGCGCATCTTCCCCGGTTACCTTTGCCAACCTTAATGTGAGCTCCAATGGATGGCTGACGCCGTTCCCTGGTTACCAAGGTTCGGCGGACAGCAGTGTGAATTTCTCGTTTACTGGAAATGCGACGATTCAGGCTGGAGGCGGAATTATTGCGGACCTTGCGGGATACCCAGCAGGGCAGGGTTCGGGTTTTGGACACTATTATACTCTCGGCTCAACCAATTTTTGCAGCGGTGCGGGTCACGGGGGCGGCGGCGGTAGCAGCGCTGGCAAATACGCCCTAGGCGGAAACACTTATGATTCTCCTACCTCTCCGACCATCGCAGGCAGCGGTGGCGGATCATCTTCATCTTATTCGCCATATGCGTTTGGCGGCGCTGGGGGCGGGGTTATCCGGCTTAATGTGACCGGCACATTGGAGGTGGACGGGATCATTTCTGCAGGAGGCGGAAATGGCTCAGGGCTGGCCGGCGGCGGCGGTTCGGGCGGAAGCATCTGGCTGGCGGTTGGCACGCTTTCGGGTGCCGGTTCCATTGCAGCAAACGGCGGCAATGGAGCGGCTGGACTGGGAGGCGGTGGTGGTGGCGGCATGATTTATATGCCCTGCAACAACAATTCATTCTCCGGGACCGTGACTGCCTATGGCGGCGGCGGAGCCAATTGGGGCGGAGCTGGAACGACAATCATTCAATTGCCCGGCAAGAATTCCCAATTAATTGTGGACGGTGGCGGAAATCCGGGAGCTCCCACACCGCTGCCAAACTCCACTACCACAGACGTCGTTTTGCGCAATGGCGCGGTGGGCGTGGCTACCTCATCGTTGACGCTGGGCAATCTGCTGATCAGCTCCAATGCCTGGTTGATCGTCACCAATTTCCCCTCATCCTCCGCGACGATCTCCTGTTTGAGCGCAACGATTCAGGCGGGAGGCAGCATCATCGCCGACTCTCAAGGTTACGCGGCGGGTCAGGGCTCCAGTGCCGGTCGTTCGTCCGGGAATTCGCCCAATTATCCGTGCGGCGGTGCGGGAAAGGGCGGAGTCGGCGGCAACAGCATTTCGAACCTGGCATTGGGTGGTAACGTTGATCCGAATAAGGTGTCGGCCGGCAGCGGCGGTGGAAACTTTCCTCCTTACTCGCTGGGCGGTACCGGCGGTGGTTCGATATCGCTCACGATATCCGGCCTCCTGCAGGTTGATGGAATCATTTCCGCCAATGGCGGCAATGGTGGAGGCTTCGGGGGTGGTGGTGGCGCTGGCGGGAGTATTACGCTCACTTCCGGCTCACTGTCCGGAAGTGGCGTGATCAGGGCCAATGGCGGCGGTGGAGCAGGCTCGATTGGCGGCGGTGGAGCAGGAGGCTGGGTCACAGTTACCGTAAACTCCACAGCAAATCAATTTACAGGAGCAGTTTCCGCCTATGGCGGCGGCGGAGCCAATTGGGGTGGCACGGGGGTATTAACCATCCAGACAAACTCACCGATAGCAACAATCGTTCAAGTTATTTTGGACGCCGGGGGAAACCCGGGCCCAGCCACACCCCTGACAGGCTCCAGTTCGTCGACCAGCCTGACCTTGCGCAATGGAGCGGTGGGCCTGATCAATTCTCAATTGAGCCTGGGCAGTCTGTTAATCACTTCCAACGCCTGGTTGGTAGTCAGCAATCTCCCCGGCAATGCGACGACCATCACACTTTCGAGCGCAACCATTCAGGCCGGGGGTGGCATCACGGCCGACTCCCAGGGCTATGCGGCGGGTCAGGGCTCCAGTGCCGGTCGTTCGTCCGGGATTTCGCCCAATTATCCGTGCGGCGGTGCGGGAAAGGGCGGATTCGGCGGCAACAGCATTTCGAACCTGGCGTTGGGTGGTAACGTTGATCCGAATAAGGTGTCGGCCGGCAGCGGCGGTGGAACCTACTCACCTTACTCGCTCGGCGGTACCGGCGGTGGTTCGATCTCGCTCACGATATCCGGTCTCCTGCAGGTTGATGGAATCATTTCCGCCAATGGCGGCAACGGCAGTGGCATTGGGGGAGGGGGCGGCGCTGGCGGGAGTATTACGCTCACTTCCGGCTCACTGTCCGGAAGTGGCGTGATCAGGGCCAATGGCGGCGGTGGAGCAGGCTCGATTGGCGGCGGTGGAGCAGGAGGCTGGGTCACAGTTACCGTAAACTCCACAGCAAATCAATTTACAGGAGCAGTTTCCGCCTATGGCGGCGGCGGAGCCAATTGGGGTGGCACGGGGCCAGTATCCATACAGACAAACCCACTGCCAGGAGGACAAAATGTTCAACTTATTTTGGACGCCGGGGGAAACCCGGGCCCAGCCACACCCCTGACAGGCTCCAGTTCGTCGACCAGCCTGACCTTGCGCAATGGAGCGGTGGGCCTGATCAATTCTCAATTGAGCCTGAGCAGTCTGTTAATCACTTCCAACACCTGGTTGGTAGTCAGCAATTTCCCGGGCAATTCGACGACCATCTCACTTTCGAGCGCAACCATTCAGGCGGGAGGTGGCATCACGGCCGACTTCCAGGGCTACGCAGCGGGATTGGGCAATGGGGCTGGGCATGGTTTCGGAGTTTCGCCCAATTTCCCGTGCAGCGGGGCAGGTCATGGTGGAAATGGTGGAAACACTGGAAGTGGTTCGAAGGAGTCCGTTGTGGGCGGAACAGCGTATGATAATCAGACGTCGCCCAGCATCGCTGGCAGCGGAGGCGGAGCTTATTCGCCCTATTCATTTGGCGGCGTTGGGGGCGGTCAGTTCGCGATCACGGTAACCGGCCAGCTGCAGGTTGATGGAATCATTTCCGCAAATGGCGGTAATGGTTCGGGCATCGGGGGAGGCGGTGGCTCTGGCGGGGGCATCAAGCTCACTGCAGGCACTCTATCCGGCTCGGGAGCAATCAGGGCGAATGGTGGCAGTGGTGCAGGTGTGAACGGGGGAGGCGGGGCCGGAGGTTGCATCGCCATCTATCCCACCGCGAATTTTTTTGCCGGAACAATTTCCGCGGGCGGAGGCGGAGGAGCCAATTGGGGCGGGGCCGGAACCATATATACGCAAACCGGGGGACAGCAGAGCACCCAATTGATTCTGGACAACGGTGGACAGACAGGTGCCAGCACACAAATTCAACCCCTTCAAACCACCACCGCTTTGATTTTGCGCAACGGTGCGATTGGGTACCAACAGGTCTCGTCGCAAACTTTTGGCAGCCTTTTGATCAGTTCCAACGCCTGGCTGATAGCCAACAGTAATAGCGGCACCCTGAACCTCACGTTCAATGGAAACGCGACAATTCAGGCAGGTGGCGGAATCGTGACGGATGGTCAGGGTTATCTTGCCGGTTCGGGCACTGGTGCGGGGCATTATGTGGGGACGACCTACTATCCATGCAGCGGCGGCAGTTATGGTGGTTATGGCGGGATTGGGAACGCGGCTTCAGTGTATGGCGGCTCGGTGTATGGTTCAATCACTTCACCTACGAGCTTTGGCAGTGGTGGTGGCAATATATACCCCTATTCGCCTGGCGGCGCGGGCGGCGGTGCGATTCGCCTCACGGTGAACGGCACTTTGGCCGCCTCCGGAAAGATTTCTGCCAACGGCGGCGATGGTTCCGGTCTCGGGGGCGGTGGCGGCTCGGGTGGAAGTATCTTTATCACTGTCGGCACACTTGCTGGGAATGGCTTGATTACGGCCAACGGCGGCGACGGGGTAGAAGCCCAGGGCGGTGGCGGTGGCGGCGGAAGAATTTCCATCGGCTACAATGCAAATAGTTTTGCGGGGCTCACGACCGCCTATGGCGGTGACGGCTATGTAGCAGGTGGGGCGGGCACTATTTATACGAAAGCCAATTCCCAATCAGTGGGGCCAGTGCTGGTCGATAATGGCGGTGTGGCCGGCGCCCTCACGCCAGTATCCGGTACACTCGGACTCCCCTCGCTCCCAGTCAGCCTAACCATTCAGAATGGCGCAGTGGTTAGCCCACAAGCGAGTTTCCTGCAATTGAACAATCTCACCGTTGGCTCTGGCGGTTTGTTCACGGTTTCATCCAGACCAACGAAGCTCGATCTACTGGTCTTCAACAACGTTGATGTCGCGCCCGGCGGCGCCATTGCCGTGGATGGAGCTGGATATGGTCAGGCAGCAGGCCAGGGAGGCGGACAATCCAACGGCGGGTTCGGCAGCGGCGCAGGTTATGGCGGCGTGGGCGGAGCTTCCTCTACCTCCCCGGGTGGTGCCAGCTACGGGTCGGCAATCCAACCGGTGGATTCTGGCAGTGGCGGCGGCTTCGGATCGGGACCGCAGGCTGGCGGCTCCGTTGGTGGCGGCGCTATTCGATTGAATATCGGTGGCGTCCTTACCGTGGATGGCCAGCTGAGTGCCGGAGGGCAAATGGGATTGCAGGACAACTCAGGTGGGGGATCCGGCGGGAGCATTTGGGTGGATGCCGGCATGCTGGCCGGCAATGGCAGCATCGCCGCTGATGGCGGCGAAGGGGAACTCTATGGTGGCGGTGGCGGGGCGGGCGGACGTATAGCCCTCTACTCGCGCGCAAACCATTTCCTGGGCCTTACCTCCGCAGCCGGTGGCCTCGGTGATGTTTCAGGGGCCAATGGCACGATCTTCACATCAAACAACTTTCCTGCGCTGATAGTCCTTACGAATTCACCGAGCGGCATTGTCAGCAACGCCGTGGGTTTAGTGACCTTGTATTTCAATGGCGCGCCCAATCCGAGTTCAGTTACCTCAGCCGCGATATTGCTGATGACTCCAAATGGGGCTGTGCCTTCCAGTTCGATCTCGATCTCTGCTTTGAGTTCTGACACCTACCAGCTCAGCTTCCCGCTGCAAACCACCATCGGTAATTACACACTAACCGTGGGGAACGGTGTCACGGACCTGTACGGGCAGTCTTTGGCGCAGGTTTATAACGGTGGGTTCAGCATTTCACTCCCGGTCATTCAAGGCACCATCACGGACTCAAGTGGCAACCCGGTTGCGGGTGTCACCCTCCAGCCCTCCAGTGGATTCTCTTCAGCTACGACGGACACGAATGGAAATTATGTCCTCGGTTTCGTGCCGGGATCGAGTTTCACGGTCACGCCATCGCAGGGCACACTTGTTTTCGTGCCAGGTTCGATGTCCTATACCAATGTCTCCACCTCCGTCTCCAATCAGAATTACCTCGCCGTCTCCACCCTTGCGCCACGATTGGCCGCTGGAGTCAATAGCACCAACTTCGTCCTGAGTTGGCAGGCAATTCCCGGGGTGAATTACCAGGTTTATTCCTCCACGAACCTTATCAACTGGCTGCCCTACGGCAGCGCCTTAACCGGCAGCAATGGACCAGTCCAGTTCCCCGTGCCAATCGGAGACGGCCCGCAACAGTTCTTCCGCGTGCAGCCGACGGATTAATCACGGTGTTTCAAAAAGCCGAATTTTTTTCGCGCACGATTCACCTGACGAATGAAAGGCTCAGTGGTGACACGGTTACAGTTGTCAGATGTTGGCACAAGCCATGAGCCTGCCCTGCTTGTTAGGCGGACTTCACAGGGGCCCATTGACCCGTTCGCAACCGGCTCTTCCAGTCGAGGCAATAGTTCAATGGACCAGACGGCCAACCTAGGCTCACTGCGATTCCGCGAAGGTTCATAGGCTGAACCGACAGGCAGTTGTGCACTTGAGCGCTGAGCAGCTCTCAGAAGGGTTGGTCTTGGTCGAGTGCGCAAAAACTGATTTGCGACCACAACCTCCGTTCCGGCAAATAATTGCTTTTCCGTGCCATCAGGGGTGTTAAACTCTTTGCGAGAAATCCCCATAACGGAATATGAATCATCTCGCTTCGCGTCTTCCTTTTGCCGTGCTGACTGCATTGGTGTCCCTGCTGTGGATGGCCGTCCCGGTAGCGCACGGAGCTTCCACGAAGCCGAACATCATCTTCATCCTGGCCGATGACCTGGGCTATGGCGACGTGGGTTGCTTTTATCAGAATTCGAGGCCCTCACCCCAGCCGAGGATGTACACGCCGCAATTGGATGCAATGGCGGGGCAAGGAATGATGTTCCTCCAGCATTATTCGGCCAGCCCGGTTTGCGCGCCGGCGCGGGCCTCGCTGCTGCTGGGGCAAAACCAGGGGAATTGCGTCATCCGCGACAATCAGTTCGACAAAGCCCTGCCGAATAACCACACGCTGGCGACCGTTCTCAAACAATCGGGCTATTACTGCGAAGCAATCGGCAAGTGGGGTCTCGCCGGGCAAGCCAACGTGCCTCCAGACTTTTATTCCGACGTCACCAATACCGTGCCCGGATACCCACTGCAGCACGGGTTCGACGAGTTCTTTGGGTTTGTCGATCATGCCGCGGGTCACGTCTATTATCATGACGCGGCCCATGCTCTCTTTTACAACTACACCAACGTCACGACCGATTACGCGAACGTTTATTCGACAGACCTTTTTTTCGCGCGGGCAAAGAAGTTCATTTCCGACCATGAAGCGAGCAATCCGGGACAGCCGTTTTTCCTTTATCTCGCTCCGACGGCCGTGCATTCGGGATTGCAGGTGCCAGGCGGGCCGTATCCGCCCGGCAGCGGGGCCAGCGGAGGCTTGCAGTGGCCGCTCACGCCCACACCGGCGACCAGGGACACCTGGATTCACCCGGATTACACCAACGCTGTGACCACCACCAATTACTTCAACGACGTCATCACCAGCACCAATTGGAATGATACGATGAAGCGTTATGCCACGATCGACCGGCGGCTGGATGATGGCGTCGGTGATTTGCTTCAATTGCTGCGCGACTTGAACATTGGCACCAACACGCTGGTCATCTTCAGTTCGGACAATGGCCCGGCTAATGAGAACGATTTCGGATCTTACACCTCTGACCCGCGTTATTTTGATTCCTGGGCCAACATGGACGGGATCAAGCGCGATCTCTGGGAAGCCGGGGTGCGCGAACCGACCATTGCCTGGTGGCCGGGCACCGTCGCAGCGAACACCACAAATAACGCCGTCTCGGCGTTTTGGGACTGGCTGCCTACTTTTGCGGACCTTGTCGGCGAGCCGACGCCCGGAGAATCGGATGGCGTCTCGCTGGTACCGACGTTGACGAGAAGCGGCACGCAACGCACGCGTGGCATTTGGTACTTCGAGTATAATTACAACGGCTCGTTCGGCGTGGATGGCGGCAGCAATGGATTATTCGCGCGCAAAGGCGTTACCGCGCGCAGTCAATTGCAATCCGTTCGCTCAAACAATTTTGTCGCCGTGCGATATGACATCAAGACGCCGACGGACCCTTTCCGCCTGTATGACGTTGTGCATGATCCCCACCAAGACACCAACATCGCGGCCTTCGCGACCAATGCGCCGCTGCTCACGACGTTAAGCAACTATGTGGCGCAGGCGCGCATGCCCAATGCCAGCGCGCCGCGGCCCTATGATTCCGAGCTGATGCCAGCGGTCACCAACGTCCTGGTTAATCCGGGCCTGGCTTACGCTGTTTATTCGGGTTCCTGGCCGTGGGTTCCGGACCTCGACGCCCTGACGCCCATCTCCACAGGAACTGCGACGGGACTGGACCTGTCGGTCGCCTCGCTGCCGACCAATTATGGAATCAGCTTTGAAGGATTCATCACCATCCCGGCTGACGGCTCCTACACTTTTTATGTGACCGATGATTCGGGCGCGGAAATGTGGATCCACGATGCCCATGTGATTGACGATGACTTCGACCGGACCGGTGCGACGGTTCACAATAGCATTCTGCTCAAGGCCGGGTTGCATCCGTTCCGGCTTTATTACCGGCATGGCAGCGGAGCGGCGTCGCTGCAACTTCAATATTCCGGCCCTGGAATCATCACTCAGACGGTGCCCACCGCCATGTTTTCCCGTAACTCCACCAACGGCACGGCTGAGAGCATCGCGCTGAACGATTCGGCATCCACGCCGCAAAATACGCCGGTGACGATCAACATCCTCGCCAATGACATCGCCGGATCCGGTCCGGGGCCATTGACCATCGTCAGCGTCGGGTCGCCGCTGGCCGGCACCGCGCTCACCAATGCCATCGGACAAATTATTTATACACCCAACGCTTCGTTCCTCGGCAATGACACATTTACGTACACCATGACCGATGGTGCAAGCGTCTCCACCGCCACGGTGCAGGTGGGTGTCTATTATTCCGATGGCATGGTTTGGTTTCCGTTCGACCAGACGTCCGGGTTGACGACCATCGATGCCAATGGAGGCTACACCGGAAGCCTGATCGGCTTTGACAATGATCCCGCGGAATGGGTGCCCGGCAAATGGAACCGGGCGCTTGAGTTTGACGGCAATAATTATGTCGATATCGCCGGGTTCAGCGGCATTCTCGGCTCCTCTCCACGGACTGTGGCCGCGTGGGTGAACACGACCAGTACGGCGCAGCAGCCGGTCATTGCCTGGGGGCCAAACGCCAACGGCAACAAGTGGTCGTTCCTGGTAGAGAACGGCCATGCGCGCATCGAGATCACCTCCGGCTATCTGGAAGGCACCCGCATCGTCAACGATGGCCTATGGCATTTCATCGCCTGCTCCTACAACAACAACTTCACGAGCATTACAAATGCAAAGTTATACGTGGACGGGACGCCCGAAACCAGCTTCACCACCAAAAAAACTTTTGCCGTCAATACGACCTCCAATGGCGATGTCACAATCGGCCTGGACACACAGGGCCGCAATTTCATCGGCATGATTGATGAGCCGCGAATTTACAACACCGCGTTGACCGACGCGCAGATTTTGTCCCTCTGCAACGCCACCGACCAATCGGCGGCTGCCTGGCACCGCCGCTACTACGGCAACGCGGCAATCAACTGGAGCGCGCCGGACAGCGCAGGCCATCCTCGTTTGCTGGACTACGCGCTGGGCGTCGAGCCATGGGAATCCTCCGGCGCGCAACTGGGCATCCAGCTTTCCGTCGTGAACAACACAGTGTTGGTGCGTTTTCAGAGTTGGACGCCGGGAACTTCGGAATTGACCTATCAACTCCTATCCTCGACCGACCTGGTGCATTGGGCTCCCTGGAACGGCACGCGCATGGCGCCGGAGCCTTCGATCAAAACGGGAATGGAAACAACCCTCTATCAGGGTCCGATTTCGACCACTAACGCCACCTTCATTCGGCTGCAGGTCGCACTACCTTGAGCCGGGAAGCGGAGTTCGGCTTGCTTACAGGCTGCAGAATGGTCATGGGTTTCGCAAGCGGAAGAATTCATGGCCCTGCGGCGCCTGCGTCGCAGTGTACGGGCTGGTTGCGTTGTTCACATCCTGCCAGCACGAAGGGCAACCCAAATCGTAGGAATGCTGCAAGACCCAGGAACCGCTCCAGGACAGGGAAATGTTGGCTCCGTTTTGCTGGATGGTGATGGATGGCGGCTGGGCCATCCCGTAAAGCCCCATGTTGTAATGGTTGAGAACCTGTGCCTGCGTCAACGGTTGCCAATAAATTGCCGGCTCGTCGATCCAGCCGGTCAAATGATTACCGGCGCTGGCCTGGAAGGTGTTGTCCGCACCGATGCGCCAGAGGGACGTGGACGCGAAAACATTGGTTGTCTCAGTGCCAGCCAACACGCCGTCGATATAAAGACGCTTCACGGAACCGTCGAACGTAGCGACGACATGGGTCCAAACACCGTTTGTGACCGTGCCCGCATTCAGATCGTCGTAAATCGTTGCGCTGCTGACGGTGGAGGAGCCGGTGCGGAAATCCCAGGCTTGGCCGTTGATTCCGAGTTCGGCGCCACTGACGGCCGTCCTGGTATGCGAGCCGATAATGGTTTGGTAAATGTTGGAACCGGCGTAGTTCAAGTCGGGCCATTGATGAAGGTGCCGATGTTGGTCGAAACCGTGGAATAAACCGTCGTCGCACCGGAATTGGTAGCCCCCTCGTTGAGCGGGAATTCCTCGACCAACGCAGCGGAGGCGCTGGTCACAATTGAAACAAGAAAAAACAGAAGTAATGGTTTGGGAAGCATTCCTTTCATATACGTATTATTTAATCGAAATATTCCTTTCAACCCGGGCACAACGGCGAGACAAAGCCGCGCGACGCCATTCCTGCGGTTCCGAGAACAGTTTGGTGGTTCGGACAATTGGGCGGCAGGCGGAGCAATTTGTCAAACGCTGTTTTTGCAAAAAAATTTACTCGATTCCATATCGAATGGACCCTTCACTCGCTCCAAATGCCGTTCGTGCGAAACTGTAAGTCGCTCGTCGGGATGGAATGCGCGGGGAGTTTGATAATCAACCAGAGTGAAATGGACGAAGTGCTCCGGGGCTTGATCGAGGAGTTTGCGGGCGAGTGCGAGGCCGAGCGTACCATCCCCGCCGCCGAAGCCGAGCAACCGAGGCAGTTGGGACAGCTGAAAAAGTAGGCAGGCGGCGCTTGCTGGATGACCGCAGCGGGGCGCCGCGGGGCCGGGCTGCGGCAGATCGGACAACACTCGTCAGCGGCGATCAGTTTCGCCGGATCGAGATGCATTGCGGGTTGGCAGAGAGTGGCCTTCATGCGCCGTACTCAGGACTATGGGGGCGGCAACCCAGAAGTCGTAAGCGTCAGCAAAGTTGCCGCAATCCTAAGAGGCTCTAGGAAGATACGTTTTCCCCATACTCGCCGTGAATGGCTTCAAGCGAGAGATAACTGAAGCAAGAACCGTAGAGATAGCTGGCTAGCTGGCGTGCGAGTGTTGCCTCGCGGCCAGATATTGGTCCAATTCAGCTTCGTCCTGGAAAACAGCCACGCCTGGCAACGACCGGATGATTTCGAATACTTCCTGGATTTGCGGCTGCATATGAACAAAGGATGCCTGTCCGTGGTGCTCCCTGAGCGTTTTGCGGGCCGCCGCAAATATGCGCAGACCGGCGCTGCTGATAAATTTCAATTGCGCCAGATCAAATATCATGTCCTTGACCGAGCCACTTAAAACGGGCGCAAGCTGGCGTTCAAGGTCGGGAGCCGTTGCCGTGTCCAGGCTTCCGGCAAGGTTTACTGTCACTGCGTCCGAATTTTGCGCGCCGATATTTTTATGAATTTGAATTTCCAATGACATATAATTTTACCTTTTGGTTTACGACTGTTTTGTTTGTGACTTCTGAAATTCTGTGGTGCCGCCTTCAGGACTCAGCCGCTTGCTGAGGCGCAGGACATTCTCTCCAGCTTCGCGTTCGTAGCGAATTTCATCCATATACCGGCGAACAAGTTGAATACCCCAACCGCCAATGGCCTCCTCGCTTTCCGTTCCCGAATCGGGTCCCTTCCACGCGGTCGGATCAAATTCGGGACCATGATCGCGCAGCTCGATGAATATTTCATCTCTCGCACGTCCAAAGCTAACCCGGAACTTCTCCTGCGCGACGCTCCCCAACGCGTAATTGACAATGTTGCTGCCGCATTCCTCCAGTGCCAGTGCCAGCCCGAAGGCGTTTTTTTCGGGGATCTGCTGCGTCCGTGCAAAATCCTGAAATGCCCCCACGGCTCGCATGACTTCTTCCGGCGTGGCACACAGCTCGAGGGTCATGTTCGGCCTCCTGTTCCGTTTACCTGCAACGTCAAAATGGCAATGTCATCCGACTGCGGGGCGCCTCGGGCAAATGCCCGGACCTTCTCGAGCAGGCCGGCCGTAATCACGGGGGCCGAACTGCCGTTGAATGCGCCAGCGTCAGCGAGGAGGCGATCGTTGCCATAACATTCTTCCTGCGGATTAAACGCCTCAGTAACACCGTCGGAATACAAAATCAGAGAGTCGCCGGGGCGCAGGTTTAATTCGGCACGTTCAAATTCCATGCCCGGTTCGAAGCCAAGGGCCGTGCCGAGATTTTTCATCGCCCAACGCGGCGGTGCATCGGCCGGTCGCAAAACCGGGCGACAGTGGCCCGCGTTGGCCAGGGTCAGTCGGCCTGATTTCGGCTCGAACACCGCGCAAAGAAAAGTGACAAACATTCCCGAAGGGTTGTCAGTTGCGAGTTCATCATTCAGCCGCGCAAGGATGTGTTCAGGCTCGGCCATGTCCCGCGCCAGCAAACGTGCCAGGCTGATGGCACGCACCATGAACATGGAAGCGGGAATTCCTTTGCCCGAAACGTCACCGAAAAAAATTACGAGCCGTTCCGCCCCGGCGGCGCAAATTCCGTAAAGATCGCCACCCACTTCGCGCGCTGGCTCCAATACGGCGCCGAATTGGACACCGTAATCGCGTTCCACCGGGATGAAATCGTGCGGCAACATGCCCATCTGGATTTCCCGGGCAAAACGCAGTTCGGTGGCAATCTGCTCTTTTACTTCGTCGCTATAGGCTTTGGCCTTGAGCAATGACCGCACACGCGCCTTCACTTCCAACATATCGAAAGGCTTGGTGAGATAATCGTTGGCCCCAGCCTCGAAACCGAGCGTCTTGTTCTGTATTTCCTCAAGCGAAGAAAGAAACATGATGGGCACTTCGGCTGTCTCCGGTATCTGGCGCATGCGGCGGCAGACTTCATAGCCGTCCATGCCTGGCATCACAATATCGAGCAGAACCAAATCCGGTGGCGTACGCGAGGCGATCTGCAACGCCGTCTCCCCGGTCAGCGCCAGGCTCAGCTTGTGATCCGACTTTAAACCCTCCACCAGAATGTCCAGGTTCACCTTGGCATCATCCACCAGCAATATGCGGCAGTCGGATAGTTTTTTCATTCTGCAAAAAAGTTTTCTGATGTGCGTTCCAATTGCTCCTCCGCTTCAGAAAAAGCGTAGTTTTGCACGGCTTTTTCAAACTCCACCAGCGCTCCGTCCCGAAATAAGTGGTGCAACACCGTCCGGTGTGCCTGAATAAAATCGGCAGCGCCGGGGTCAGATTCCGCAAGCAAACTCTTCAGTTGTGCCACCGCTTCGCTTATCTGATCCGGACTAGCCACTCCGTCCGGTTGTGCGGTCGGCTGAGGTACCGTGTTATTCAATGCGGTTTGCAATCGGGTCAATAACGGGTCGAGCAAGGCGGACACATTTAGCCTTCCCGTTTCTATATCTGCGTCATGAGCTCGTTCCTTGATGAGCTTTTCCAAATCACCGGATGCAACCTGGAGCGATTTGGCACCAATGTTGCCGGCCACGCCTTTTAGAGTATGGGCAAGACGCCCGGCCAACCCGACGTCACCTTGCGACAGCGCCGCGGCGATCTGCCCAGCCACCGGGCCCTGTTGCTCGGCAAATTGACGGAGGAGTTTCAAATATAATTTCTCATTGCCCATGACCCGGTTCAGGCCGTCTTTGACATCGAGTCCTTCGATATCCGGGAGACCGTCGCCGGTTGGTGAACCTGTGCTTTCAGCTGGTTTCACGGGAATTACCACGTCCTTTGGTTTATAAAACCTCCCCACGGTCTCGAACAAGTTGGCCGGATCAATCGGTTTGGAAATATGATCGTTCATTCCAGCCGCGATGCAACGCTGGCGTTCCTCAATCGTCGCGTGTGCGGTCATGGCAATAATGGGCAATGTGGCGAATCGTGGGTCGGCGCGGAGTTTGGCTGTCGCCTGATAACCATCCATTTCCGGCATCTGCAAATCCATCAGCACCACGTCAAAGGGCGGCGGCTGCGGGCCGTTGAACACAATCCCGACGGCTTCGAGCCCGTTATTCGCAACGTTTACTGTGGCGCCAGCGCCCTCGAGCAGCTCCACGGCGATTTGCTGATTGATGTCGTTGTCCTCGGCCAGGAGAATGCGTGCGCCTCGCAACTTCGCTGCCTGCTCTTCCTCCACAGAGACAGAAATCTCCTGGCTGGCTTCGGAGAAAACATTGACGAGCATGTCCACCGTCATGGACCGCGTAACCGGTTTGACGAGGAAACCATCAAGCTGCAGGCGCTCGGCCTCTTCGCGGACTTCTTCACGGCCGAACGCGGTGACCAGCACGATGTGCGGCTGATGACGCAAGGTTTCGTCACTCTTGATAAATCGGCTGGTCTGCAAGCCATCCATGCCCGGCATGCGCCAGTCCATGAACAGGATGTCATAAGGTTCGGAGGCATCCTTTTGTTTGACCGCAGTGATGGCGTCTTTACCAGAGGCCACCACGTCTACTCGTTTGACGATATTGGCCAATGGCTCCTCCAAAATTTCACAGGCAGCAGGATTATCGTCCACCACCAGCACACGGAGTTCCGCCAGCTTTTCCGGAATAATTTTACCTGTGCCTTGCCTGTTCCCGATGCTCAGCCAAACGGTGAAATAAAAGGTGCTTCCAGCGCCTGGTTCGCTTTCGAGCCAGATGCGTCCGCCCATCAACTCGACCAATCGACGGCAGATAGTAAGGCCCAGGCCTGTGCCGCCGTGCTTGCGGGTAGTGGACATGTCCGCCTGTGTGAACGGCTGGAACAATTTCGCCGCCTGTTCCGTGGTCATGCCGATACCTGTATCGCGCACGGAAAACTTGAGCTGGAGTTTTTCCCCGGTGCGTTCGATGAGTTCGATGTTGAGCCGGATTTCACCGCGCTCGGTGAATTTGACGGCGTTGTTGACGAAATTTGTGAGGATTTGACCAAGCCGCAGCGGGTCGCCCAGGAGAAATTCCGGGATACCGGGAGTGACGTGCGCGAGGAATTCGAGTCCCTTTTCATGCGCTTTTTGCGCTGTCAAGGTGGTGACAGAAGTGATGACCTCATCAAGTTTGAAATCGACCACCTCAAGATCGAGTTTGCCGGCTTCGATCTTGGAAAAGTCGAGGATATCGTTGATAACGGCCAGCAGCGAGGTGCCGGCGTTATGCACTTTTCCGATGTAGTCGCGCTGCTTGGGCGTGAGCTGGGTTTTGAGCGCCAGGTGCGAGAGGCCAATGATGGCATTCATCGGGGTGCGGATTTCGTGGCTCATGTTGGCGAGGAACATGGATTTCATCTGGGTGGCTTCCTCGGCCTTCGCCTTGGCCAAACGCAATTCCTCCGCTACGCGCTTCTGATCGCTGATATCCACCAGCAGGCCAATCAATCCGCCGGGGCTGCCGTCGCAAAGTTTGAAACCGTCAACGGAATAAAGCGTGGTGTGTGTCCGGCCGTCGGCGTATTGAATCGGTAATTCATAACTGCGTCGGCTGGCTTCGCGGATGACGGCGGTATCCTCGTCGTGGAATTTGCGCCGGTCGACTTCGGGCAGATATTCCAGGTCGAGAACTGTTTTGCCTTTGAGGAAATCGGCCATGGTGTTGAAAACCCGTTCGTAAGCCTTGTTGCAGCTGATAAAACGCGCGTGGGCGTCCTTGACGAACATCGGATACGGAATGCTTTCGAGCAGTGCGCGCTGGAACGTGAGGCGATACGCCAGTTCCTCCTGAGCGCGCTTGCGCTCGGTGATGTCGGTGAAACTGACAACGGCCCCGAGGATTTTACCGTCTTTGACAATAGGCGTGGTTGCATACTCGACGGGAAAACCGGTGCCATCCTTGCGCCAGAGAAATTCATCGTCCACGCGTCGCACTTCGCCGGCCTGGCAGGCGGCGCGCATCGGACATTCTTCGATTGGATAAGGGCTGCCGTCGGGCCGGTGGTGATGGATGAGGGGATGGGCTTTTTGGCCGATCATTTCTTCCGGCGCGAATCCCAACATTCTACAAGTGGCGGTATTCACAAATGTGATCTGCCCATCCGTGGCCATTCCGTAAATACCTTCATCGGCGGAATCGAGAATGAGGCGCGTGCGTTCCTCGGTGGTCTTGACTTGTTCGAGCAGTTCCTGCGTGTGGAGGTTGCGCTGCAAAATTTCCAAATTCATCGTTGCAACCGGCAGCAATTCTTTCAGCAAGGACTGTTCTTGCGTACTGAAGGAGTGAAACGAGGCGAATTCAATCACGCCCAACAGAGCTTCAGCCGAGATGAGTGGAAAGGCCGAAGACTGCGTCGCCACCGACGTCCCCAGTCCCGAGACAATACGTAGGTAGCCCGGCGGTAAATCAGTCAGTGTAATCGGCTTGCGTTCCTGCGCGCATTGGCCAACCAAGCCTTCGCCCGGTTTGAACGAGTCAACACCAGACCCCGCCTCGGTAAGACCGTAAGCCGCTATGCGCCGAAGACACGCGGGATGTTCTTCGAAAGAGTAAACCGCCGCCACGCCGCCGCCCAGCAATGGCACCAGCCCGGAAACCAATCGTTGCCCAAAATCAGCAAATGAGTCCGCGCCTTGTAAATCCGCTGTGATTTTGGCGGCATTGGCTTTGACCCAGCGCTGTTCCTCCATCGCTGCCGAGCCCTGCTTGAGCACGTCAATCGCGCGCGCGAGGTCGCCGGTTTCATCCGCCGCCTTCGTGAAAGGAATTTCCTGCGCATAATCGCCGCGGGCGATGGCATTGACCCCTTTCTGTAACCCTCGAATCGGGCCCACAATCCGCTGAAATGTTACCAAACCCACCAGCGCCGAAAATATCAGCGCCACGCAGGCGGCGATGGCCATGTTACGGCGGTAAACTTCAATGGAATTAATTGCCGAATTGCCAGCGGTGTCTGCCAACTGCCGGTTGTATTGAATCCATGAACTGGTCGCCTCGTTGACCCTGTCGCCGAGGGGCAAAACTTGGTTGTGGAGATATGCGCGCGCTTCCTCGTGGCGGCCTTGAGAAGAAAAAGCCATGACCTGCCTGGCCCCGGCCATCCAATTCCGCATTGCGTCCTGGAAATCGTTCATCATGCGGCGATCGCGATCGTCCGAAACCAGGTTATCCGCGTATTCCTGTAACAGGGCATTCAAATTTACTTCCTCCCGATTGAACGCCGCTGCGATAACGGCGCGCCCCGCATCGTTGGTTGCCAGGATTACATCGCGCTCGTCCGCCCGCATTTCGGCAAAACTCCGCATCACGTTTCCCAGTGTTGCAAGACTGGGAATTTGCACCTGGGTGACAAACCGTGTCCTGGTCTTGACGTTCTCCACCTCCATCCAGTTAAAAATGCCCAGCGCGATAAACGCCAGGAGCGGCGCTACCAGTAAAATAATCAATCGCCTGGCGATCGTCATAGCTTCCTCATGGTGGGGTGGGCCTGCGGGATGCCACAACTTAGGGCCACTTGGATTTTCTGGCTGGTTCCCTGGATTTGCATGACGATAAAGTTTATCAATGTAACGCAATTACCGCTAAAAGCGATATGGATTGATTGAGATGTGTCAATGCGGGTTGCGGAGGTGTTGCGTTTTTGCCGAAGTATTTTAAAAACTAACAATCGAAGGAGCGGTTCGAATCTCTTAAGTTCTTGCCGCGCAAGGGGCGGATTTCCGCGTTGAGGTGGAGGATGGGCTCAAAGGTAAACGCGGTGCTGCGTCCAGGCTCGCTGCAATCGCGCGAAGGTTTATGGGCCGAACCGAATTGCGGTCAGGAAGGGTGAACAAGGAATCGAATTATTTTTCCGCCAGCATTTGAAATTTGTGGTTGTGTAAGTAACGAGGGCCGCCCCTTTTGTTTCGATAGTCATTGGCGTTTCCAATAAAAGCTCCGATTCAGCGACGACTTTTCGAACTTATTTTGGACAGTGATGCACGATCCGTTTAGGTTGCGTTGATGCTTGAGCGAACCAAGGATTCAGCATGAACCTCATCCGTAAAGGCAATTTACTTTGCGTTTTGGTAATCCTTGCGCTTTCAAGTCTCGGCTGCGTTTGGCCGGTCAACGGTTCGTCTGCGGCACCATCTCAGTCGGGGCAAATTCCAAGAACAGTATACGTGATACACCGCGGCCTGCACGCGGGAATCATCATTCGTACAGCGGACATCCCTTCGGGCCTCTGGCCGGAGCACAAGGAGTTTCCACAGGCGGAGTATCTCGAAGTGGGCTGGGGCGACAGCGAGGGTTACCGCTATCCCTGGACGATGCGGGTTGTGTTCCGAGCAATGTTTGACTCGAAGGGCAGCGTGCTGTTTGCTCATGCCTTCAGTGGCCCGATCATCGACGAATATGCAGACGTCGGAAAAGAGATTGTTGCCGTGCCAGTTTCCCAATCCGGCCTGGCACACCTCTGTGCGTATATTCAGGACTACTACGCCTTGAACGCCCAGGGCAGGCCAGTTCCACTCCCGACAGTCTATCACAGGGAGAACTTCTTCCTGGCAACCGGCCATTACTCGATGCTCAACAATTGCAACAACTGGACGGCCCGGGCGCTTGTTGCAACCGGCTGTCCGATGTCACCGCGCCGTTGCGTGCTACCAGGGATCGTCATGTCCGAAGCCCGCCGCTCCGGCTGCGTCATTTGGCATCGTGGCCAGGCGAGGCGAATGGACAAGAATCAGGTCACGAATGCCGGCAAAGGCTGAACGAGAGATCGAATTATTTTTCCGCCAGTATTTGCAATACGTGCTTGTTTAAAGTAACCAGGACCAATCTCCTGTTCGCGCGATTTTAAATTGGTTCGTCAGCGGGCAACTTTGGTTTTCTTTGCAACCAGGCATTGCGCCACTTCCGCAGCACACCGACAAACACCCGGTCTGCACGGCGATTGAAAACACCCACGACCGAATCCTCGCGTTCTGACGCAAGCCAAAGAGCCCAAACAAATAGCGTCACGGCAATGATCCGGTTTTGCCAGCCGTCCAGCGGCCATTGTCCTTGCCAGACGATCATCCCATGAAATGAGAATGGGCCGAGATAATAGATTCGCCACACATCGGCGGGCGAAGGGCCGCGCGAACCGATCAGGTCGCACAGCAAATGAAGGTGAAAGACAAGCAGGCACAGCAACTAGACCCGCCAGCGTTGGCGGGCGAAGCAGGCGAGCAACATGGCTGTCAGAATCGCGCCGAAGGCACCATGCCAAAGCCAGTGGTGATATTTTCCGTAGTAAAAGAAGTCTTCCGTGTGTCGGACTGCATTGTTGACGACATCCACAATCATTCCAAGCCCATCTGCGTCAGGCAAAATGCCGGCCAAGGTCACAAGCCGGCAGTCACGGGGATTATTTGTCGTTTTGGCAGCGATGATCCAACTGGCAAGCAGGTGAGTAACAGGCGACATTTGTGATTCGTTAATTTTGCCCGACCATTTTTGCACTTAATCCAATACAAGACAAACCAAGAAAGAAATTTTTGGCAGCAGAAAACGATGAACACTCAGAATGGGAATAAGAAGGGCGTGCCAAAGGGGAGTGCGATTGGAATAATATTACAATATCAAGAACTGGTGGCTTTTCGGGTTCGCGCGAAGCAAAGGGTGTCAGCCGTGTGAACCTTTTTAATTTTGGCACACATGCCCGGGCAATGAGACCTCCGTGTGCGCGATCAAAAGTAAGGGCAATCCTCTTGAGTTCATCGAAACCTGCTTGCATATCATTAGTGTTTGGTACAACTATTCCTGTCCGAAACACGAGTTTGGCCGGTCGCGTGCTCCATGCAGGTTGCATAGCCGCATGCGTCAACGCGCCCACGTTCAACATTGACAACAGTTCCAGAGAATTTAATTCAACGATCCAATAGAGAAAATTATGTCAACCGAATCCTCAACCGAATCCAAATGTCCTTTTCACCACGCCGTGGGCGGTGGCACCGTGAACCATACCTGGTGGCCGAACCAGTTGAAGGTCGACCTGCTGCACCAGCATTCCTCCAAGTCCAATCCGATGGGCAAGGAATTCGACTACAAGAAAGAATTCAAGAGCCTCGACCTGGCAGCGTTGAAGAAGGATCTCGCAAAGCTCATGACTGACTCGCAGGATTGGTGGCCGGCGGATTTCGGCCATTACGGACCTTTGTTCATCCGCATGGCATGGCACAGCGCGGGCACCTACCGCACTGGTGACGGTCGCGGCGGCGGTGGCCGTGGTCAGCAACGCTTTGCGCCGCTCAACAGCTGGCCGGACAACGCGAGCCTCGACAAGGCGCGCCGCCTGCTCTGGCCGATCAAGCAAAAGTATGGGCAAAAGATTTCCTGGGCCGACTTGATGATCCTGACTGGGAATGTCGCACTCGAAACGATGGGCTTCAAGACATTCGGTTTCGCTGGCGGACGTGAGGACACTTGGGAGCCGGATCACGATGTTTATTGGGGCATGGAGACGACCTGGCTGGCTGACAAGCGTTACACTGGCGACCGGCAGCTTGAGAACCCACTCGCGGCCGTGCAGATGGGACTCATTTACGTGAACCCGGAAGGCCCGAACGGCAATCCTGATCCGGTTGCCGCGGCGCGGGACATTCGTGAAACCTTCGCCCGCATGGCGATGAACGACGAAGAGACAGTGGCACTGATCGCGGGTGGCCACACCTTCGGCAAAACCCACGGCGCCGGTCCGGCGTCCCATGTGGGAGCTGAGCCGGAAGGGGCCGGAATCGAAGAGATGGGCCTTGGTTGGAGAGGCAGCTTCGGCACTGGCCATGCAGGTGACGCGATCACCAGCGGCCTGGAAGTCACCTGGACCACGACACCCACGAGGTGGAGCAACAACTTTTTCCAGAACCTTTTCGGCTACGAGTGGGAATTGACGAAGAGCCCGGCCGGCGCACAACAATGGAAACCGAAGAATGGCGCGGGCACCGGCACGGTGCCTCATGCGCACGACGCGTCGAAAAAGATCGCACCAGCCATGCTGACGACGGACCTTGCCCTGCGGTTCGACCCTGCTTACGAAAAAATCTCGCGGCGTTTCCTGGAGCATCCCGAGCAGTTCGCCGATGCGTTCGCCCGGGCATGGTTCAAGCTGACACACCGCGACATGGGCCCGCGCGCACGTTACCTCGGCTCGGAAGTCCCCGCGGAAGTACTCATCTGGCAGGACCCGATTCCCGCAGTGAATCACAAATTAATCGATGCGCAGGACGTCGCCTCCTTGAAAGCCAAGATCCTGGCTTCCGGCCTGTCCGTTTCGGAACTGGTTTCCACGGCTTGGGCGTCGGCCTCGACGTTCCGTGGCTCAGACAAGCGCGGTGGAGCGAACGGTGCTCGCGTTCGTCTGGCACCGCAGAAGGATTGGGAAGTCAACAATCCCGCCCAATTGGCCAAGGTGCTCAAAACCCTGGAAGGCATCCAGAGCGCGTTCAACAGCGCAGTAACCAACGGCAAGAAGGTCTCGCTGGCGGACTTGATCGTGCTGGGCGGCTGTGCAGGCGTTGAGCAGGCAGCGAAAAACGCCGGGCACACGGTGACAGTTCCCTTCACACCAGGTCGCATGGACGCTACCGCGGAGCAAACTGACGCAGCCTCTTTCGCCGCGCTCGAACCCGTCGCGGACGGCTTCCGGAATTACTTGAAGGGCAAATACACCGTGCCAGCCGAGGCGTTGCTGATCGACAAGGCGCAATTGCTGACCCTGACCGCGCCCGAAATGACAGTGCTCGTGGGGGGCATGCGCGTTTTGAAGACGAACGCCGGTGGCACGCAGCATGGTGTCTTCACCAAGTGTCCGGAATCGCTGACCAACGACTTCTTTGTGAACCTCCTCGACATGTGCACAGAATGGAAGCCAACCTCGAAGGACGCGGACGTGTTTGAAGGCCGCGATCGCAAAACAGGCGCAGTCAAGTGGACCGGCACACGTGCCGACCTCATCTTCGGTTCGAACTCCCTGCTACGGGCGCTCGCTGAAGTCTACGGAAGTTCCGATGCGGAGAAGCAGTTCGTCCACGAGTTTGTCGCGGCGTGGAGCAAAGTGATGAACCTGGATCGCTTCGATCTTGCGTAATCGCTGACGTTTTTCAACCGGTTATCAGTGGCCTGCCGTTTCAACTCGAGCTTATGAGATGGGTTGATTCGGCAGGTCGCGGGACCGGAGATATTCTCCAGATAGCGCCTGCGTCTCCGCCTTGCCTCAAATTAAAATTCCTCCTGCCAGTCGGAAATTTCTTCCGGCATTCGGTATAATTATTTTTCCCGCCACCGTTTGAAATTTGTGGTTGTGTAAATAGTTAGGACCCTTTTTTGGGTGACCCCTTTTAGAGAAAACAGAGATTGCGGTTCGACGAAAACTGTTTGATAGTCCGGCCCATGAATTTCAAACGCACCGCCTCAGGCTTCCTCGCGTTGCTGCTGCTCACCGCCTGCCACACCACCACCCCGCTGCCAACGCCGACCGCGCAGAACGCCCACGCCTGGCTCGAGATCTCCCAGCCCGCGTTCGAACACAATCTTGCGGAAATGAAGAAACTGGTCGGCCCGAACACGCAGGTTTGTGCGGTGATGAAGGCCGATGCCTACGGGCACGGAATCGCAATGCTGATCCCGGCGATTAGCCGAGCCGCGATCCCCTATGTTGGCGTCACCTCGAATGAAGAAGCGGCTAAAGCACGGGCCGCCGGGTACAAAGGGAAACTCATGCGCCTGCGGACGGCTACCCCGGCGGAAATTGAAGCGGCACTGCCTTACGACATCGAAGAGCTGCTGGGAAGCCTCACGCTGGCGGAGGACGTATCCGTGCTCGCGCACCGGCATCACATCATCCTCCGCTATCACCTGGCGCTGAACTCCGCCGGCATGAGCCGCAACGGCATCGAACTCAAGGCCGATGCCGGCAAAGCCGACGCGTTGGCTCTGCTCCGCCTGCCCAACCTGCGGATTGTGGGCATCATGACCCATTTCCCGGTCGAGGAAGTCGCCGATGTCCGGGCCGGGTTGGCGGCTTTCAACACCGAATCCGCCTGGGTCATTCACGAAGGCCACCTCGACCGCTCCAAGCTACTGCTCCACACCGCGAACTCCTTCGCCACCCTCGAAGTTCCGGAAGCCCGCCTTGATCTCGTTCGGCCCGGCGGCGCACTGTACGGCGACACGGTTCCCTCGCACACTGAATATCAGCGTGTGCTCTCCTTCAAATCCCGGGTCGCGGCCATCAACGCCTACCCAAAAGGCAACACCATCTGTTATGACCGCACGTTCACCCTGACACGCGACTCACGCCTGGCGAACATCCCGGTAGGTTACTCCGATGGCTATCGTCGTGTGTTCTCCAACAAGGCAAACGTCCTCATCCATGGCCATCGGTGCCCCATTGTCGGCCGGGTCACCATGAACACGGTGATGGTGGACGTCACGGATTTGGCCGACGTTCAAAAGGGCGATGAGGTGGTGCTCTTCGGGAAGCAGGGCGCGGCGGAGATTACGCAAACGGAGCTCGAGGATATCTCTGGGACGATTCTGGTTGAGCTTTACGCCGTGTGGGGGCGGGTGAATCCGACATTCCTTGTGAAGTGAAGTTCGGGAATCACGCGCTCGGAAATTTCTTTCGGCATTCGGTATAGGAAGGGTGAAAAAGGGATCGAATTATTTTTCCGCCAGCGTTTGAAATTTGTGGTTGTGGAATAATTAGGACCGCCCCGTTAGGCTGCTCCTGATTCCTCTGCGGCTAAACAAGGCGTTCCAGTCCACCAGTTCTAGCGAGATCAGCAATCGCACGTTCAATGGTTTCCCGGGTCACCTGCTGGATGACAATCAGAAAGGATTCAACGAAGAAACCAGCGCTTGAGATTTCTTCGAGGATATCTTGCGATAGCCTTGCTGGATCATAAAAGATTGGCTTGAGTGTTTTTCCATCAATAATAATTTCCAAGCCAACGAACCATCCCTTGGATTCGATCTGCCACGCATAATCCTCAAAATCGTCCGGCCATTTGAGTGTATACTGCTTCATAATTTGACTCGAATTTGGTTTCATTTCTCCGCGAACTGCTCGGGGCAGCATTTGAGATTTGTGGTTGTGTAAATAATTAGGACCGACGCCTTTTCGACCCCTTTTGGGCGGTTTATTCATTTCGCCAACTTAGAGGCAACAAAGCAACAAGCGGTGCCTGCAAAAAATCCAAGCATCGCGCCTAACAGACCAAGCAGTGGCAAAAAAAGAGGACCTCCTAGATCGGCGGCCGAATTGGCGCGAATGAATATAATCACTGGTGGTAAACATCCGAATAAAGTGGCTCCAACGATTCGAGCCACCCAAAGCGCTGTGCGCCTCCCGGGTGGTGCCTGGAATGCCCACGACACAGCGAAACCGAAAAGGATTAGAAGTAATGAAACGTTTATGATTGTCTGGAGCATGGCTAAATCACCTAACGATTGTTGAACTGCAACTCAGAATATCAGTCGGCCAGGAGGCGCATTACTTTTTTGGCCAATTCGGGATTCGCGGCCATTTTGTCGCGTGCAAGTTTTCGGCCGCGGGTGGCGAGTTCACTATTTAAAGTTCCAAGGTCGGACTCAACGTGCGGCACGGCGATGAGACTGATGCTCCCCATCTCGTCTTTGGATTCTTCGCCCCACTGGACATGGATAGGCGGGTTCGACGGGTTGTGCGGATTGTCCGCCGAGTTGTCCCAATGAATTTCCGCCGACAGCATGGTTCCTTTGGGCAGCGGAACGAAGTCTTTAAAATAATACCGGTCCTGCCAGGCGAAATCCCAATCCTTGATGAGTAGAAGCGTCTTAACCTGGCCGTCCGGGAGTGTGGCCGTCATTTTCATTTGCGTGGCGAGGTAATGTGCGTGCGCGCTGACGCCGACTCCATCCACCGCGACCGGCAAGGTATAGGAATCGCGCAGGACAAAATCCTTTTCACCGGCGGGAATATCGAGTCCCGAAAAGAGCGAGTAGTGCGGAGGCAATTGAATGCGTGTGATGTTTCTTTCGGGCGCTTTTTTGGCGAAGTAAAATCCAATCTTCGATTTTTCAACCTCCGGCTTGCCGGTGGGATGGAAATGATATTGGACGATGAAGTCCGATCCCGCCGGTACTTTGAGCGCGAGGCCGTCCGGATAGAAATGCGGTTGCGCGCCAACTGCCCAACCGCCGAGCGGAATCACCTGGCGCCCGGCGCGCATGCCGCTGTAGCCGGGTTCGGCGCCTTGGGACGGGCGTTCGTGGGCGTGGCCGCTGCCATCAGCGAAATACAGGACGTGATGGACGACGGCACGAGCCGAAGGCTTCATGTCAATGGCCGTGACCCATTTGTCCTCCGTCAAACCAAGCTGAACCGGAATGTTGCGATAAATGTCCGGCCCGTCGGCGGGAACATGAAACCCCGCAGGCATCTCAATCACAAGGTCGGGCTCGCCCAATTGCCAGCCAGAGGCGAATTTCGGCGGAGCGGGTTTTTGTGAGGAATCGCCCTCGGCCATGCCTCCGGCGACCCAGGACTGAATCTCGGCGATTTGCTGATCAGTGAGGCGGCGTTCATCGCGATAGGCGTAGGAGGCTGGTTCGGCTTTCCACGGCGGCATGCTATGTGACACGGTGGCCTTGCCGATCGTTTTGCCCTTTCGGCGCACGTCCTCATACGACAACAAGGAAAACGGGGCCGCTTCGCCCGGGCGATGGCACGAGGAACAATTTTGGTAAATGATGGGGGCGACCTGGTTGTTGAACGTGACGGCGTCGCCCGCCTGAGCGACTCGTGCCGCGAATGTCAGCGCGAGGATCATTGCCAGCAGGATTGAACGGTTTTGAGTAAAATGAGCTTTCATATCGTTTCAGTTAGTATCATGACTCTTCTCTCTTCCAAACGCGGATGATATTCCAGCTTTCGTCGAAATGAATCCAAAGAGCTGTGTTTGGGACACGCAATTCGGGCGGAATCTGAGCGACAGGAACATCTCGCGGCACACCACCGCTGGCGAGTCCAGCGCCGGGATGCAAGATGAGTCGAATCTCTCCAGGTTGAAGGCTGGAGAAAACAACTGCCGGGACGCGCTCAAGCCACTCCCGAGGATATTTTAGATCGCGTGACATGCTCGAATGCTAACTTATTTTATTGGATAACGCAGCCAATGGCTTTGGTTTCCTTGAATTTTACAGGCTGGCCTGTGGTGATGGCGTCCAAGGCGTCAATTAAATCATGTTGCCGGGCCGAGGCACGTTTTTTGCCAAACGCGGCATAGTTGTCATCGATGCGTCCCCGATATAACACGTCACCGTTTTTTCCGAAGACGACGGCTTCCGGCGTTACGGTGGCGCGCGCGAGTTTTACGAGTTGATGTTTGGGATCAAGCAAAACTGGCATGGAAAGACGATACTGTGTGGCGTGTTCCCGGGCGGCGGCAGGCGTGAGATCCGGATCAACCTGTACGATATAAAACGCGCAGTTGGTATGGCTGGCGGCGATGCGATTCAACTCGGGAGCGTAGCCATTTGAGACGGGACAATCCTGCCAGAAAAAAACCAGCACCGAAGCGTCCTTCTCCGCTGGCTCCAACGGGTGGCGAGGCACATCGGTCAAATCGCGGAAGACCACGTCAGGCAAGTGGTCCGGCACCGCAAGGCACACACTCGCTGCGAAACAAAGGATGGCGCAAAGATATCGCATGATTGTCCTGCCATTAGGATTTGGCAATTAGGGGCATGTTACGCGGACGTTCATGGGTCGCAATGTTAAATGCGCAGGAATGCGCTTCCGCCATTTGGTCGGTCGGGTTTTTATTGCGTTGCCGAACGCGATTTCTCCTAAATTATTCAACCACAAAGGCTGAACTTTGGAGGCGAGGGTCGGAATCGGACTGTGGCCTTGGTGGTGAAGCATTTTCGTTCCAAAGAAGTTGTTATATGCCAACAACACAGCATTTCGGAGGCTCAGGAATGAAGCAAACGGTGGATTTCCGCGTTGAGTTGGAGGATGGGGTCAAAGCTAAACGCAGTGCAGAATTATTTTTTCCGCCAGCATTTGAAATTTGTGCTAATTGTAAACAACGAGGAAGGACCCCTTTTCGAATCACAAGCATTGAATGCATAGAACTGCCAGGAGACTATTATGTTAAACACCACAACGATTGATAAATTCAAGGCTGGGCTGCTCGGCGAACTAATCCAGCGTAGCGACCCGCAGTACGAGGAAGCCCGCAGGCTCTACAATGGCATGATTGACAAACGGCCGCTGCTGATCGTCCGCTGCGCGGATGTAGCTGATGTTATTTCCGCCGTGAGGTTTGCTCGCGAGAATGATCTCCTAACGGCGCTGCGGGGCGGAGGCCACAACGGGCCTGGACTCGGGAGCTGCAATGACGGGCTGGTAATTGACCTTTCCCTGATGAAGGGTGTGCGCGTTGATCCGCAAAACCGGACTGTACGGGCCGAAGCCGGATGCACGCAGGGCGACGTGGAACACGCCGCGCACGCGTTCGGATTAGCCGTGCCCGCGGGCATCGTCTCAACGACCGGCATTGCAGGCCTTACGCTTGGCGGCGGCCATGGGTACCTCACGCGAAAATACGGATTGACGATTGACAACCTGCTGGAGGCGGATGTCGTGCTGGCCGACGGGAGGCTGGTGACCGCCAGCGCGAAGGAGCACGAAGATCTCTTCTGGGCATTGCGGGGCGGAGGGGGAAATTTCGGCGTCGTGACGAGCTTCCTCTACAGAGCTCATCCTGTCAGCATAGTCTATGGGGGCCCCATCTTCTGGGAACTGAAAGACGCGCCGCGGGTGATGAAGTGGTACCGGCAGTTTCTGCCGCAGACTCCTTTGGACCTGAGCGTGTTCGTGAATTTGGGAACTATGCCCTCGGTGGACCCGTTCCCCAAGGCCAACTGGGGAAAGAAGACCTGTGGCCTGGTTGGTTGCTACACTGGGCCGATGGAGAAGGCGGAAGAGGCAGTCAAACCCATTCGCCAAGAGCTGCCGCCACCCATGCTCGACTTGATGGGGCCCATGCCGTTCCCGGCCCTGCAAAGCCTGTTTGACCCCCTGCTCCCGAAGGGCATGCAGTGGTACTGGAAAGGTGACTTCATCAAGGAGTTGTCTGACCGCGCCATCGAGCTGCACATCGAGCACACCACCAAGGCGCCGACGGAGGCTTCGCTCGCGCATATCTATCCGATAGACGGCGCGGTCCACGAGGTGAAACGACATGAAACCGCGTGGAACTGCAGGGACGCGACCTGGTCCATGGTCATTTGTGGCATCGATCCCAACCCTGCGAATGCGCAGGCGCTCAAGGCCTGGGCCAAAGGATACTGGGAGGCCCTGCATCCATACAATCTAAAGGGCGCCTATCTCAATTTCATGATGGAAGAGGGCGAGGACCGCATCCGCGCCACCTACGGCGATAACTACGACCGGCTGGTCGCGATCAAGAAGAATTACGATCCGACCAACTTCTTCCGCGTGAACCAGAACATCAAGCCCGCCTGATGCGAGGCTAAACGCGGTGTAGCGTCCGGGTTCGCTGCGATCTCGCGAAGAATTGTGAACCGAAGCGAATTGAGGTCAGGAAAGGTGAGCAAGGGATCGAATTATTTTTCCGCCAGCGTTTGCAATTTGTGATTGTGTAAATAACCAGGACCGACCGTTTTCAAACTCGGACGAAACCCGGCACACACGGCCTGATTCTTATCGCCAACGTCCGCCAACCCACTGAGAGCCCCCACGCCGGCGGTCCCAGTGGCCGGGAGCCCACCTGGCCCTGGGAAACGGCGGTCGCGCCCAGGTTCCGGGAACCCACACCCATGCGCTTCCGTTCCATGCCCAAGTACCGTCCACCCACACGAACCCCGGCCCGGGGGCCATCGGATGTGGCTGTCTCCAGAGAGGCGGCGGCATAGTGGGTGCTACTAACATTGTATTGGGCGCGAAAGGCGAGCCGGGATTTCCAAAGTTGAGTTGTACCGATGGCTGGGCCTCTGTGCCGACAATCCCTGCGGCCATCACGCAGGCAGCAGCCAGAGCAATCAGTTTTTCCTTTCTCATACATCCTCCAAATGTTTGACGGTGCTTCCTTTCCGGCAACTTTATAACCTAACGCCGATCGCTAAAATCGTCTAATGTGTTACGAGCCCAAATCAGCTTGTCCTCGGCGAAAAATTCTGGATGGAAAATCGTTGAGGATCGAGGAGTCACCACGAAGATACAAAGTCAAAGGGATTCTATCCTCGGCTCTCAACTGCTTATGGTATGAAAAGTCTGCTCCCTGGCAGGAGTAAGAGACAGAAAGAAATCTTGACCCAATGCCTTTTTCGTAAATACATTGCACTGTTTAGCGCGAAGGAGTTGGAATTGCCCGTTTAATTCCATATGCTCGACGTCAGTGAGGAACAATGAGAAATATTTCGATATTAGGAACCAACGCGGGAACCGACCCCCGTTTGAACAAAAATGAACCAAGGTGTGGGTTGATCAAATGGAGGGTTTCATTCCGATACCGAACTCAATTAGTCGCACTTGTGACCGGCCTAATGATCTTCACGTGTTCAAGAGTGACCAACGCCGACCAATCCGGGGACTGGCTGTTTTCAACGGACGGGTCCACCGTGTCGATTACAGGCTATGTCGGATCAGGCGGGCTTGTGACCGTTCCGGGTTCAATCAACAGCCTGCCAGTGACGAGCCTCGCTGATCGTGCATTCTACGGGAACACCGCCGTGAAAAACGTGGTGATACCCGACACTGTTGCTTCGATTGGGACATCGGCATTCACCGACTGCACCGGCATCACAAATATCGGTCTGGGCAATGGCGTTCGCGACATAGGCGTTTGGTGTTTTCAGAACTGCACTAATCTTCCGAGTATCAACATTCCCGACACAGTCACAAATATTGGAGCAATCGCATTTGGGTACTGCTATCGGCTCACGAATATCAATATTGGCACGGGCGTCAGCACTTTGGGAGTTCAACCGTTCTATCTTTGCACCAATCTCACAACCATCACGGTTGATCTGCTGAATGGATCGTTTTCTACTTTGAATGGCGCTCTGTTTGATCATGATCAAACGACACTTATTGTTTGGCCCGCCGGAAAATCCGGCAACTACACGGTGCCAGTGACTGTGACAAACATTGGGAACGATGCATTCCAGTATTGCTACAAGCTCACCAATGTCGTGTTTCCCGATGGTCTGGTTCGAATCGGTAACGGCGCGTTTTACAATTGCACAAACCTGTCGAGTCCGGCGTTTCCAACGAATCTTGCATTCATCGGCGATTATGCGTTTCAATTTTCCAGCAAGTTAACGAACATCGTCCTGCCGGCGAGCGTCATAAACATAGGTGTTGCAACTTTCGGGCAATGCGCTGCGCTGGCATCGTTCACAGTCGATCCGCTCAACAGCAGTTTCAGTAGCGTGGATGGGGTTTTGCTCGACAAAAGCGAAAAAACGCTTCTGCAATTCCCTGCGGCGAAATTGGGCAGTTACGTCATCCCGCAGACAGTGACCTCCATTGGAAACTCGGCGTTTTCCGGCGCGCGCGGACTCACTAGAGTAAGTATACCTGCCGGTGTCACGAACATCGGCAACAACGCATTTTACGGCTGCAGCACGTTGTCCGGCGTCGTGCTTCCCCGGCTCACAACGATTCAGTCGGGCACCTTTTCGTTTTGTAACAACCTTCAAAATATTTTTATCCCGGCAAGCGTCACCAACATTGACTTGGCGGCTTTTTCTTCCTGCGGCAACTTGAAGGGCGTATTCTTCGAAGGCGGTCCTCCCACTCTTGGCAGCAGCGTCTTCGTCGGAGCGAATGTCGCAACCGTGTATTTCACGCCGGGAACAACTGGGTGGGGTGTAACATTCGGCGCGCGGCCGACACTACTCTGGAATCCATCGGCAGATACCGCCGACTCGACTTTCGGAGTGCAGAGTAATTCTTTCGGTTTTACCATCAAAGGGACGATGAACATCCCAGTTGTTGTCGAGGTGTGTACTAACCTATCGAGTCCGGCGTGGATCGGCCTGAAAAGCTTCAACCTTACCAACGGATCTGTTTACATTAGCGATGCCCAGTGGACAAATTATTCCATTCGTTACTTCCGATTCCGTTCGCCCTAAAGCACGTTAAATTAAGGCGTCGGCTGCATGGTAGTTTACCCGTTGTCCGATGATAAATCGATGTTCCTGGGGCGGGTTTCGGAGACGTCGTTGCGGCGCTTTTGCATAACGCGTCCTATGTATTGCTCGCTCCAGCGCTCGGGGTATCCGTATCGGGGGGTGCTGTCGATGAGATTGACGCCGAGGTCGAGGGCTCGCTCGACTGACCAGCGAGTGGAGGTTCATTGTAATCGGAAGTAACCCTCGGACCCGGTGTCTGTGGGCAGAGTCAAAATCCATTGACCATTGGAGCTCGTCGGCATATTGGTCACGATCATCCAAGAGTTAGGTGTGGCGAGATTGGTTGTTGAATAAAGGGTCAACGGCAGGTTGGTTGCCCAGGAAAGAGTCACGCTCCCACTTGCCGATGAAATGGCCGTCAACGCGGTGGAATATGGCCGGGAGGCAACTTCGACAGAAGGCGTCCCTGCACCGAGCGAATTAATAGGAACCACAACCAAATAATATAGCGTGCCATTGGTGAGATTGTAGTTCGTATAGGCGAGCGAAGTGATGTTTGTGGCAGTTACGGCGTAAGGACCGCCGCTGGTTGTGGATTGCTGGACATTGTAACCGGTGGCCCCAAAACTGGAATTCCAAGTCAAAGTGACGAGCCCATCGCCGGGAATTGCCGCAACTGCCCCTGGCGCCGCAGGCAGGGCTCCGGGGACACCATACGCGTTAAATTCAGCAATACTCCACCAATTTGCCGAAGCGCTGCCGGTCTGAGTCACGCGGATGAACCGGGCTGGCTGTGCTGTGAATGTAACTCGCATTACAGCTGAGCCTGCACCCGTGGCAACGACGCTACTCCAATGCGTTCCGTCCAGAGAAACAACGACTTGATAACCGCGGGGATAATCGTTCAAAGAACTGCCGCAATCCATAACGATCGTGTTGCAAATGTTGGTGGTTCCCATGTCCACTTGGAACCATTGACCGGGCGTTTGAACCGCGCCGGTTGACCAACGCGTGCCGATGTCGCCATCAATCGCATTTGTCGGAGGGTCAATGACGTTGCTCGATGAAGCAGCAGCCCCCCATCCCGCGCGATTCAACTTTCCAAGCGTGACGGAGGCTTCCGATGAATTGGCGCTCTCACCGGCTGTGTTGGTTGACGAGACCACAAAATAATAAGTCGCGCCAATGGCCAGGTTGCTATTTGTAAACAATACGCCCGGAACATTGGCGCCGATAATCGTATAAGGCCCGCCACTGTTGGTCGCCTGCTTCACATTGTAACCGTCAGCCCAACCGCACCCGTTCCAAGTCAAAACAACCTGCCCATTGCTCGAGCTAACAATATTCAATCCAACCGGAGGCGCTGGGACTGGCAACGCCTGGGTTGCGGCGCCGGCCGCGACGCTATTGCCGCCCTCCCCGTTGCCGTTCACGGCTGACACTTCGTAATAATAAGTTGTGTTCGCAGCCAATTCACTATCCCAGTACGCCGAACCGGTAATATTCGTGGCAATGGTCGTGTAGGGACCACCACTGGAAGTTGCGCGTTTCAATTTGTAACTGTCCGCGGTAGCGGAAGTGGTCCAGCTCAACATGATCTGGCTGCTGGAAACAGTCGTCGCCCCCAAACCGGATGGAACCGGAGGCAGTGCGGTGTCTATTGGCAAAACTTCAATGCCGCTGGATTTGGCGTTATCTTTCCCGGCAATGCTGACGTATTGAATGATAATTTGTCCGCTGCCATTGGCGGGGATGGTATATCCCTTGATGACCGCTTTGTAGTTGGTTCCGGCGGCAGCAAAGATATCGTAGTTGGCAAGGACTTCGATGCCATTGATAAAGACATTGAACTGACGTATCCCGGCTGCGGTGTAAAAGATTTCCGCGAAATGCAGTCTTACTTTGTAGTTGGTTCCCGGGAGCAAACCGGAAAACGTATAAATATTGTTTCCCCATCGTTCCGTTTGATAAACCGCTTGTGGCGCTGGATTCGTGACCGCGCTCGTATCAATCGCTGTGCCCGTACCGCCACTATTGCCGCCGGAGTAGTTGGTGTCTGCCGTAAACGAACCTGCCGCTCCACTGCCGGAATTGATTTTATAAAAAGCCGTGGGCGTCACTGAAGCCTGAATGGAGTCCGCACTTTCCCCAAGTGAATTTACTGCGCTGACAACATAGTAATAGGTTGCACCGTTACTGAGGCCTGAATCGACGTAACTGACGTTTCCCACGTTGGTCGCCACCGCCGTGTAAGGACCTCCGCTCACCGTCGCCCGTTTAACATTGTAACTTAAAACATCCGCCGGGCCGGTCACTGCGTTCCAGCTCAGGACGGCCTGGCCATTTCTACTCTTCCCAATCAAATTCAATGGCGCAGCAGGATATACCACCGGTAGCACCGGGACTGTTGGCCTGACGGAGGTCAATGATGTTATTCCCTTAAACATCCGATTGCCGTCGCCGGTAAGTCTTAAATAGTAATCGGACGAGCAGGCAGTGCCATCCTGATCCAGTGTCGGGTAAAGTGAGGAATATCCGGACGGAGACATGGAGGCATTTTCGGCCGTGCAGGCAATTTGATTTCCCTCATTGAATTCGTCGAACATGGAAATGTAAATGCCCTGACAAGCCAGTCTGGTCGCATTGTAAAACATTTCCCATTCGAGGTTCCCATGCACCCTCTGGCCCGCTGCCAGCACATCTCCGGGCAACACGCAAGGCTGGTAATCGATACCATTCGCGTTGCAGTAAGCCTGGTCCGGCACCCAAAAGTTCGCATACGCGCCGTCAGCTCCCGATACGCTGCCGATGTAACCAATCATCCACGGGGATATCATGTTCAATGCGTTATAAAATGGCAGATAGGTTGGATCCACTGTCCGCCAGTCGCGTCTTGTGCCGCCGATCACATAGCATCCCTGGCTCTTGAACCAATTAACAATATCCAGACATACATCCGGCGTGAACGGGTGATTTTGGTCATTCATGCCCAGCCCCCAAATACACACCACGGGCTTGCCGCTTTGGCGTGCGTAAGCTGGCGACGCTGTCAGTGCCGCCATCTTGTTCGTCCAGTCGGTTTTGATTTCGGTATCAACGTTGAGCCAGCCGGTGGCGTCATACATGATGTAAAATTTCCGACCGTAGCTTTCTGCAGCGATTTTTACTTTGACCGCCATCGCGTCCCGCGTCAGGCCTTCTCCACTAAAGGGATTGAACCGCTGCAGAGCAGCCGTATTGATTCCATTCTCTGCCATCCATCGGAAATGGGTGTTGACCGTTTGTTGGTCGTAGGAAGAAAACAACGTTGCCGGTTGGCCGTTTCCAAAATTGGTAAAACCGGTTTGATACACGTTTTCAAACTGCCGCACATCCGGCCAACAATGAATACCATTGCTCAGGGTGTTCGGTGTCGGATAGGCGCCTCCGCTGTAATGCCACCATCCGCCGATGGGCGCACCATCGCCGGCGCACGAAAACCAACCCTGGTAGCCAACGGTTACTTTGCCGACGACATCACCGGGTGGACTGGCCGCTTTCAATGTTTGAACAGTGCTGCTGATTCCGAGAAGAGCGCTCAGCATGACGGCAATGCAAAATAGTCTGCGCGACAAAGTGACACGTTGGCGGAGGTCAGCGGGATATCTATCGTACGTCATAAGAAGAGCTCAGTGTTTCGCTCAGGAAGAGGCAACGCAATTTCAGCCGCGTCAATTTTTGGAGGCGAAGGTCGGCGGCAAAAGCGCCCTTCGGTGGCGCACAAACGGCAATTCACCCGGCCCCGCCGGGCTTCCTGCTCGTTTGGGACGGGCGACGAGGGAATTAAGAACCTTATCCCTCGTCGCCCCAACGCTCGCGTAATTATTGCAGAATCACCCGATAAAACCGCTTGATGCCCATCGGCGTCGCGGGATCGACAATGTACGCCGGGCCGGTACCGACCGTGGTCGTCGATAACGTAGTCCAAGTCACTGGCGGCGTCAGGGAGGTGGTATATTGAACTGCATACGTGTTGCCGTTAATGCCGTTAATTGTGATGACGGGATATAGGCTGAACGACTCGGCAGACACTGAGACTCCCTGGCTCGAGGCATAATTACGATCGTTCTGACTGACAGGACTCCCGTTGGTAGCCACCACGGAATAGACCCCAGCCTGGGCAGCATTGAAATTTGAAATGGTCAGAGTGGCGGAATGCGAGCCGGAAACCCCGCCGCTGTCCGCGAGGGGCGCGGAATTAAACATCCATTGATAGCCGGTTGCGGGCGAGGCAGCCGCTCTTAAAGTGGCCGTGCCGCCTAACAAAACAATCGAATTTGTAGGTTGAACGCTGAATACTGGCGTATCGCTGCCAGAGGGTGCAAGACCTGTAAGGACAGTGATGTTAGCCGACGGATTATAGACCGCAGAGATTGTGCCCAGACCGCCGAAAGCGATGAGCTGGCCATTCGTTATCAAGGTATTCATAAAACCTAATTGATTGTTTGTGATCACCACCTGGGAGTTGGCTCCGATGTCCATGATACCAATGTTTGCGGCGCCACTGCCAGGCGCGCCAAGCGTTTGGGGAGACCATTGCGACATGTATAATGCACCGCCGTTGGTGATGGTAATATAGTTGGTGCCACCGATTCCATTCCAACTCACGCCCAACTGCCCACTTGGAATATGAATCGTGCCGCCGTTAATGATCACCGTGCCTTGGTTGGCGGTTCCCTGTCCCACCCAGAGATGTGAAGCGCAAGTGAAGTCGCTGCCCGGACCAATAATCAGAGTCCCAGGTCCATGCACAAAGCCTATTCCAGTCCACTGTCCTCCATACGAAAACCCCGCCCGAAAGTGGGCACCATTGGTGATCACCAGCGTTCCGCCTCCTCCGAAGCCTGCCATCAGCTGGCCGACTTCAGCGTTGTTGGTTACGAGACAAGTAACAATTTCACTGTCAAATGCGGCATTGTAATAAGTGTTGACCTGATTTGTGTCATAAACGCTGGGCACGACAAAGCCGCCCCAGTTGTTCGGATCATCCCAATAAGCGTATTGGTTGCCGCTGTCGTCACTGTAGACGTCCAGCGGGCCCCAATGGATGTCTTCCCGAGACTGGGCCATGGTGTTAAGGGCCAGCAGCGGCCCGGCGAGCAGGCCGGCCAGAAGCAGGGATTTGAACATTCGAGAGGATTTTATC